>NZ_FNSM01000001.1:6687500-6887500 GCF_900105415.1 Streptomyces sp. TLI_105
GACCCCGTCCGTGGACGCGATGGCGGAGACGGGCGAGATCACCTGGATCAAGCGCCGGTACGAGGACGGGGACCTGGCCGACGCCTGGTACGCCCTGGTGGCGACCACGGACCCGGCGGCGAACGCCGCCGCGTCCGCCGAGGCGGAGCGGACCAGGACCTGGTGCGTGCGCGCGGACGACGCCGAGGCGGCGACGGCCTGGACCCCGGCGACGGGCAGGGACGCGGGCGTCACGGTGGCGGTGCTCACCGGCCACGACCCCCGCCGCTCCGCCGCCGTGCGCGACGCGATCGTCGAGGGCCTCCGAGACGGCTCGATCGCCGCGCCCGCGCACCGCTCCCGCACCCCCTTCGTCGCCCTGGTGGGCGGCGGCCCCGGCGACCCGGACCTCATCACCGTCCGGGGCCGTCGGCTGCTCGCGGAGGCGGACGTGGTCATCGCGGACCGGCTCGGCCCCCGCGACCTCCTGGACGAGCTGCCGCCGCACGTCGAGGTGATCGACGCGGCGAAGATCCCGTACGGCCGCTTCATGGCCCAGGAGGCGATCAACAACGCGCTGATCGAGCACGCCAAGGCGGGCAAGTCGGTCGTCCGCCTCAAGGGCGGGGACCCGTTCGTCTTCGGCCGGGGCATGGAGGAAGCGCAAGCACTGCTCGCCGAGGGCATCGCCTGCACGGTGGTCCCGGGCATCTCCAGCTCGATCTCGGTCCCGGGCGCGGCCGGCATCCCGGTGACGCACCGCGGGGTGGCCCACGAGTTCACGGTGGTCAGCGGCCACGTGGCCCCGGACGACCCGCGTTCGCTGGTGGACTGGGCGTCCCTGGCGAAGCTGACGGGCACGCTGGTCATCCTCATGGGCGTCGACAAGATCGGCAAGATCGCCGAGGCGCTGATCGCCCACGGCAAGTCTCCGGACACCCCCCTGGCCCTGGTCCAGGAGGGGACGACGGCGACCCAGCGCCGGGTGGACGCGACGCTGGCGACGGTCGCGGAGACGGTCAGGGCGGAGGAGGTCCGCCCGCCGGCGGTCATCGTCATCGGCGAGGTGGTCACCGAGGGCCCCGACAAACTGACGAAGTAACCCCGCCCACACACCCACACCCACGCACGACGACAACCGCGCAACCGGGGGCGACCGAACAACGGGCCGCCCCCGCACACATTGGCACCACACCCCGGACAAGGCAGTATCACCTCGTGGCCGAACTCATCACGATCGACGACCCCGACGACCCGCGCCTGCGCGACTACACCGGCCTGACCGACGTCGAGCTCCGCCGCAGGCGCGAGCCGGCCGAGGGCCTGTTCATCGCGGAGGGCGAGAAGGTCATCCGCCGCGCGAAGCAGGCCGGTTACGAGATGCGGTCGATGCTGCTCTCGGCCAAGTGGGTCGACGTCATGCGCGACGTCATCGACGAGGTCCCCGCCCCGGTGTACGCGATCCAGCCCGACCTCGCGGAACGGGTCACCGGCTACCACGTGCACCGCGGCGCCCTCGCCTCCATGCAGCGCAAGCCGCTCCCGGAGGCCGCCGAGCTCCTCGCCGGCGCCCGCCGGGTGGTGATCATGGAGTCGGTCAACGACCACACCAACATCGGCGCCATCTTCCGCAGCGCCGCCGCCCTCGGCATGGACGCGGTCCTGCTGTCCCCGGACTGCGCGGACCCGCTGTACCGACGCTCGGTGAAGGTCTCCATGGGCGCGGTCTTCTCGGTCCCGTACGCCCGCCTGGAGGCGTGGCCCCGAGGCCTGGAGACCGTACGGGAGGCGGGCTTCAGGCTCCTCGCCCTCACCCCGGCCGAGAAGGCGACCTCGATCGACGAGGCCGCCCCGCACCGCCTGGACCGGGTGGCGCTGATGCTCGGGGCGGAGGGCGACGGCCTGTCCACGCAGGCCCTGCGCGCCGCCGACGAGTGGGTCCGCATCCCGATGGCCCACGGCGTCGACTCGCTCAACGTGGGCGCGGCGGCGGCCGTCGCGTTCTACGCGGTGGCGACGGGCCGCCCGGAGTCCTGACCCCCACCTCTGCTCCCGCCCCTGCGGGGCCGGCGCGCTCCTACCCCTGCAAGGCCTGCGCGGCGGCGATCCCGAGGGCCACGACGAGGGTCACGACCACGAAGACGAAGAGCCGCTGCCGCAGCAGCCGGGGGTTGGCGGGCCGGCGCCCGGTCGACGTGGAGCGGGCGCCGGGCCGGGTCCCCGGACGGGACTGAGGCCCTCGCGAGCCACCGGTCCGGGGCCCCGCCGAAGGCCGGGACGAGGGGCCGGCCCCCCGTCCCCGCTCCGTACCCCGCTCACGCTCCGGGCCACGGCCGGGCACGTCCCGGTCGGTGTACCGCTCGGTGGGCCGGACGGTGCTCCGCTCCTCGGCGCGCTCCCGCTGCGCCGGCGGCCGGGAGACCGGCAGCCCCTGGGCCTCGCGCGCCGCGATCTCCTTGAGCCGCATCGACAGCTGCAGGGTGCTGGGACGGTCCTCGGGGTCCTTCGCGAGGCAGGCCCTGATGAGCGGCGCCAGCGCGTCCGGCACCCCGTGCAGCTGGGGCTCCTCGTGCACGACGCGGTAGAGCATGACCTCGGAACTGCCGTGCCCGAAGGGGGAGTCGGCCATCGCCGCGTACGCCAGGGTGGCGCCGAGCGAGAAGACGTCGGTGGCGGGGGTGACGGCCGCGCCGCGCACCTGCTCGGGGGCGAGGAAGCCGGGTGAGCCGACGGCCGTGCCCACATGGGTCAGGGTGCTGGCCCCGGTGGCCCAGGCGATGCCGAAGTCGATGATGCGGGGGCCCTTGGGGGAGAGCAGGATGTTCGAGGGCTTCAGGTCGCGGTGGACGACCCCGGCCTCGTGGACGGCGACGAGGCCCTCCGAGAGCGCCGCTCCGATCGAGGCCACGTCGGCGGCCCGCAGCGGACCCTCCTCGGCGACCCGGTCGTGCAGCGAGGGGCCGGGCACGTACTGGGTGGCGAACCAGGGGCGGTCGGCCTCCAGATCGGCGGCGACGAGCCGGGCGGTGCAGCCGCCGCGGATCCGCCGGGCCGCCGACACCTCGCGGGCGAACCGCGAGCGGAACTCCTGGTCCTCGGCCAGGTCGGGCCGGATCACCTTCAGCGCCACCCGCTGGCCGCGCCGGTCGGACCCCAGGTACACGACGCCCATCCCGCCGGCCCCCAGCCTGCGGTGGAGCCGGAACGACCCGACGATCCGCGGATCCTCGCGCCGGAGCCGCATCATCGCCATGTCCGTCCCCTCGTCCGTTCGACGTGGCACAGCTTACGTAGTGGCGCCCGTACGCGCTCATAGGCCGCGCCCTCGCACCGGGATCGATTGTCAGTGCTGAGGGGGAGACCGGGGGACCGGCGGTCACAGGGCCGGCCCCCAACCCCCCTGCCGGAAAACCCACTTGACGTGCGGACGCGAACACACCAGGGCACCCCGGCGGGCGCCTCCCGGGACCGTCGGACCGGGCCCGCGCACCGGGCCGCACACCCGGGGTCCGGGGAAGTGAGCGATGTCACTCGCACCCCGCCCCCTCCGGGAAGACCCGGGCTTCCGGGCCGCCGTCTCCACCCAGGGGAGTACGTCGCACGGGCGGGCGTCATCCTTCGGGAGGCCCGGAAGTCGGTACGCGGGCATGACGTCCCGGCGCTTCCCGCTCCCTAGTGTTGAGGTCATGCGGCGGGTGCAGCACTCGTCCCCCGAGGTCACGCACCCGCCGCGCCAGACACGACAGGAGAGGAACCATGGCTTACACGGCACTGCGGACCACCCGGCCCTCCGGCCGCCGTCACCCCCTGGTGGCCACGGCCATGGTCCTCCCTCTCGCGGCCCTGCTCGTGGTCGTCTTCGGCGGCTGGGAAGCGGTGGTCACACAGGCGTCGTCCGTGGGCGTGATGCTGGGGCGCTGAGCGGCGCCCCGGACCCGGGAGAGCGGCCCGGGTCGGGACATCCGGCCATCAACCCCGTGGGGACGGGGGTGCGGCGGACGGCAGCGTGGGGCCGGTCAGCTGGGGAGCTGACCGGCCCTCGCGCGTTCCCGACAAGAAGCGGCCCTCGGGCGTTCCCGGCAGGACCGGCCGTCACGCGTTCCCGGCAGGACCGGCCCTCCACCGAGCGGCAACCGGCGCGAGCACCCACCCCGTACGCTCCCGGAGTGGCCCCAGCACTCCCGATACCCCCGACACCCTCGACAGCCCCGACGTCGCTCCCCTCCCCGTCCTCCGCGCCCGACGGCCGAGGCCCGCTCCACCGCCTGGCCGCCCTCGCGCACACCGCCGCCCACCCGTCCGGCGAGCCCTGCCGTTGCGCGGGCGGGCTCGTCGGGGTGCTGGCGGACCGGGACGACGGGACCGTCGTACGGCACGGGGGGCTCGTCGCGAAGGCGCACGCGCCCGGCACCGACCCCGAGGCCCATCGCGTACGGCTCGCGCTGGCCGCGCACCAGGACCTCGGCGGCGTCTTCCTGCCGCCCCTCCCGCCGCCGCGGACGGGCCCCGACGCGCTGGACGGCCGCCCGGTCACGGTCTGGCCGTACGGTCCACCCGTCGCCCCGGAGGATCCCGACGCCGCACCGTGGGAGGAGGCGGCACGGCTCCTCGCCCTGCTGCACCGCACCCCGCCCCCGCCCGGCTGGGCCGACCGCCTCCCGGACATGCGGGCCCCGGAGAAGGTGGCCCTCGCCGTGGAGCGGATGCGTCGCGCGGCTCCGGACCATCCGGCGGCGGCCACGGTCCTGGACGCCTGGCGGACGGTTCCCGACGGTCCCGCGACGGCACACCGGCTCCTGTGCCACGGCGACTTCCACCTGGGCCAGCTGGTCCGCGACACCCGCCGCGCGCCCGGCACCGTGGCCCGCTCCGACGGAGAAGCGCCCTGGCGGCTCATCGACATCGACGACCTCGGCCTGGGAGACCCGGCGTGGGATCTGGCCCGGCCCGCCGCCTGGTTCGCCGCCGGTCTCCTGCCGCCCGAGGTCTGGACGCGTTTCCTCGGCGCGTACCAGGAGGCGGGCGGCCCCGCCGTGGACGCGGAGCCCTGGGGCCGACTCGACGTGCCCGCCCGGGCGCTGACGGTCCAGACCGCCGCGCTGGCCCTGGCCAAGTCCACGGCCGAGCGCCGGCCGCTCGACGAGGTCGAGGAAGTGATGATCGACACCTGTGCCCGCATCGCCGGACATCGAACCGGGTAGGCCCTTTCGGCGTCCACGTAAGGTGAAGCCACCATTCGAACGGCAATGTCAGGGAGTTGAGCCGAGCATGCAGTGTCCCAAGTGCCATGCGGCCATGCACACGTACAACCGCAACGGCGTCCAGATCGAGCAGTGCAGCGGTTGCCGGGGCATCTTCCTGGACTACGGCGAGCTGGAGGCCCTGACCCGCCTGGAGTCCCAGTGGGTCCAGCAGGCCCCGCCCGCCCCGCCGGCCTACCCGGCGCAGCCCGCCCCCGCCGCGCCCGCCTGGGGCGCCCCGCACCAGGGCGGCCACTACCGCAAGGGCGGCTTCGGGCGGATGCTCTTCTCCTCCTGATTCGGGAATGCGAAGAAGCCCCCGGCCGCGAGCTGCGGCCGGGGGCTTCTTGCTGGTGCGCGATACTGGGATTGAACCAGTGACCTCTTCCGTGTCAGGGAAGCGCTCTCCCGCTGAGCTAATCGCGCGGGTACACCCGAGGGGTGTTCGTACTGTGTGCGCGATACTGGGATTGAACCAGTGACCTCTTCCGTGTCAGGGAAGCGCTCTCCCGCTGAGCTAATCGCGCGGGCGCACCCGAAGGGCGCGTGAACTGTGGTGCGCGATACTGGGATTGAACCAGTGACCTCTTCCGTGTCAGGGAAGCGCTCTCCCGCTGAGCTAATCGCGCGGGGGATCCGAAGATCCAGGACCCGAAGGTCCAGTGGACGATACTGGGATTGAACCAGTGACCTCTTCCGTGTCAGGGAAGCGCTCTCCCGCTGAGCTAATCGTCCTTGGAGGTGGAGACGGGATTTGAACCCGTGTAGACGGCTTTGCAGGCCGTTGCCTCGCCTCTCGGCCACTCCACCAGGAGTGAATACAGGGGTTCGGGAAGATCCCCCACATCGAGCGGACGACGAGATTCGAACTCGCGACCCTCACCTTGGCAAGGTGATGCTCTACCAACTGAGCCACGTCCGCTTGTCGTTTCCGTTCCGCTTGCGCGTCCCGGCGACGTGTTGAACTCTAGCGGATTCCTGGGCCAGTACAAAAACGCGTTTCCGCAGCGTGCTGACCTGCGGGCCCTTCCCCGTGCCCCGCCGGGCCTCACGGAGGGTTCGCACGGCGTTCACCCGCCGTGTCCCCGGGGTGGCAGGGAGCCCCCCTCGGAGGCGTCCCCCGTGCCCCCACCTCGCGCGCCCCTCGTGCCCCGGCGCACAGGACCCCGTGCCCCCGCCCCACCGGACCTAGACTCGATGCGTGCACGACCTTGCTCCCCTGGCCCGCTTCGGCGGCCTCCTCGCGACCGACCTCCGGGACGTCACCCATGATCCCGAGGCACTGGACTCCGCGGGCTTCTGGGCCGTCTGCGCGGACTTCGAAGGGCGCCTCACCTGCGCGCGCTTCGGGGACGTCCGGCCCGACCCGGTCCCCCTGCCCGTCCCGGGCGCCTGGCGCGGACCCGCCGCCGGTGACTGGACGTCCTCGCTCGACCGCGCCGCGTACACCGCGGGCGTACGGCGCGTGCGCGAGCACATCGCGCGCGGCGAGGTCTACCAGGCGAACCTCTGCCGGGTGCTGACCGCGCCCCTGCCGGACCCGGCCGACGCCGACGTCGACGCCCTCACCGCGCTCCTGGCCCGGGGCAACCCCGCCCCCTATGCCGGAACGATCCGGCTGCCCGCCCACGGCGTGGAGATCGCCACCGCGTCCCCCGAGCTGTACCTGCGCAGGGAAGGGGCCCTGATCTCCTCGGGCCCCATCAAGGGGACCGGCCGCACCGCCGCCGACCTCCTGCCCAAGGACCACGCGGAGAACGTGATGATCGTCGACCTGGTCCGCAACGACCTGGGCCGCGTCAGCGAGACCGGCACCGTCGCGGTCCCCGAGCTCTGCGCCGTCGAGGAGCACCCCGGCCTCGTCCACCTCGTGTCCACGGTCACCGGACTGCTTCGCGAGGACGCCGGCTGGCCCGGGCTGCTCGCCGCCACCTTCCCGCCCGGCTCCGTCACCGGCGCGCCCAAGTCCAGTGCGCTGCGGATCATCGAGGCGCTGGAGACCGTGCCCCGGGGGCCGTACTGCGGGGGCATCGGCTGGGTCGACGCCGACGCGGGCACCGCCGAGCTGGCCGTGGGCATACGCACCTTCTGGATCGACCGCCCCGAGGGCGTGCTCCGCTTCGGTACGGGCGCCGGGATCACCTGGGGCTCCGACCCGGAGCGCGAGTGGGAGGAGACCGAGCTGAAGGCGGCCCGGCTGGTCGCGATAGCGTCGGGCGCCTACGAGTCAGGCGCCTGTGAGGCGAGCGGAAAGGCCACTTCTCGATGAAACTCTGGGTCAACGGCGGGCTGCACGACGCGGAGACCGCCCGGGTCTCCGTACTGGACCACGGACTGACCGTCGGCGACGGCATCTTCGAGACGGTCAAGGCGGAGCGTGGCGAAACGTTTGCTCTCACGCTTCACCTGGAGCGGCTCACCCGCTCCGCCCGCGGCCTCGGCCTGCCCGACCCCGACCTCGGCGAGGTCCGCCGCGCCTGCGCGGCCGTCCTGGAGGCCAACCCGATGGAGCTCGGCCGGCTCCGCATCACGTACACCGGCGGACTCTCCCCGCTCGGCTCGGAGCGCGGCGACGCGGGCGCGAGCCTGGTCGTCGCCCTCGGCGAGACGAGCCGCCGCCCCGACTCGACCGCCGTGATCACCGTCCCCTGGACGCGCAACGAGCGCGGAGCCCTCACCGGCCTCAAGACCACCTCGTACGCCGAGAACGTCGTCGCCCTCGCCAGGGCGCGCGAGCAGGGGGCCTCCGAGGCGCTCTTCGCCAACACCGTGGGGCAGCTCTGCGAGGGCACCGGCTCCAACGTCTTCGTCGTGGTCGACGGCCGGATCCTCACCCCGCCCGTCTCCTCCGGCTGCCTCGCGGGCATCACCCGGGCCCTTGCCGTGGAGTGGACCGGCGCCCAGGAGACCGACCTGCCGCTGGAGGTGCTGGAGAGCGCCGACGAGATCTTCCTGACCTCGACCCTGCGCGACGTCCAGGCCGTGCACCGGGTCGACGGCCGCGAGCTCGCGGGCGCGCCCGGCCCCGTCACCGCCAAGGCGATGCGGGTCTTCGACGAGCGGGCGGCCGGGAACCGGGACCCGCGGCTCGCGTAAATCCGGATGACGCGTGGCGGGCGGATGGGTAGAACACCCATGATGACCACCACCCTGCGGCCGACCGAGCCGCTTCAGCAATCCGCCGACGGCGGCCGTTCCCGCACCTTCGACATCTGCGTGAACAGCCGCCGGGTCGGATCCGTCCGCATCGCCACCGATGAGGGCTTCGGCAAGGCGTCCGGCCTGATCGACCGCCTCCTGGTCGACGAGCCCGACCGGGGCCGGGGCCGGGGCACGGTGGCGGCGCTCGCCGCGGAGGAGGTGCTGCGCGGCTGGGGCTGCGGCGAGGTGCAGATCTCGGTGCCGGCGGAGGCGGCGGCCGCGGTGCGGATGGCCCGCTCGCTCGGGTACACCGAGCGCAGCCGCAACATGCTCAAGGAGCTTCCGGCCGAGCCGCCGCGGCTCCCGGAGGGCTTCGAGTACCGGCCGGCGACCCAGGCGGAGTTCGACGCGTGGTCGGCGAAGGCGCAGGCCGCGTTCGCGCAGAGCTGGATCGACCGGGGCGTCCCGGAGGAGCAGGCGCTCGCCAAGGCCGAGGACAGCAACCGCCGCTTCCTCCCGCAGGGCCTGGAGACCCCGGGCGTCACCATCAGCGTCGGCGTGCGCGACGGGCAGGTCGTCGGCTACCTCTGGGTGGGCCGCCTCGAGCGCGAGCCCGGGAAGCCGACGGGCTTCGTCTTCGAGGTCGAGGTCGTCGAGGGGGAGCGCGGCAAGGGCTACGGCCGGGCCCTCATGCTGCTCGCCGAGCGGGCCGCCCTGGAGGCCGGGGAGCGCCTCATCGAACTGCACGTGTTCGCGGGCAACACCCCGGCGATCCGGCTCTACGAGTCGCTCGGCTACCGCACGGTCCTCGTCAACAGCGCGAAGCCGCTGCTCTGAGCCGGCCAGGGCCTGTCCGGCGGATCAGGGTCGGAGAAGGCCGCGGCGTCCGGTGCAGGGGGTCTCCCCAGGCCCGCCAGGGCCGAGGGGACGCCTCGCAAGGCGCCGGAGCGCCTCGACAGCGGAGCTATCGGGGCGTTGCGGCAACGCGGCGAGGCGCCGTACCGGGAGTCCCGGCCCCGGCCCTGATCCGCCGGACACCCCCTAGGCCTCCAGGAGGCGGTCGGCGATCTGCTCGATGCGCTCGCGCAGGCCCTCCTGGCTCTGGCCGCCGTCCAGGCGCTCGCCGCCGATGACGTAGGTCGGGGTGCCGGTGACCTTGATCGCCTTGCCCTCGGCCTCGTCGGCGTCCACGGTCAGCAGGTGCCGGCCGTCGATCAGCGCGGTGTCGAACTCCTCGGCGTCCAGGCCGAGCTCGGCCGCCACCTCCAGGAGCACCGGCTCGCCCCGCTCGCCGAGCTCGGCGGTCCTGGCGAGCAGCGCCTCCGCGTACGGCCAGCCCTTGCCCTGCTCCACGGCCTCCTCGGCGGCCTGGGCGGCGGCGTACGCCTGCTTGTGCTTGGCCAGCGGGAAGTGACGCAGCTGTACGTCGAGCCGGTCGCCGTACTTCTCGCGGAGCGCGCGGACGTCGTCGAGGGCCTGGAAGCAGTCGGGGCACTGGAGGTCGAACCATGCCTCCAGGACGACGGGGGAGGCGGGTGCGGTGGTGGAGTCGTTCATGGCAGCAGTCTCCCTCACCGGGACCTGGGAGTGCCTGGCCGGTCGGGCCGGGCTCGCGGCTCCCCGGCCACCGCCGGGAGGCACCCCTGCGCACCGCGCCTCGCCGCGTTGCCGTCGGTCGGCACGGTCCCCCGTAGTCCTTCGGGCACGGGAGGTGCCTCCACCGCCGTGTCTCCTCCTCCGCCTCGCGGGGCGTCCCCTCGGACCTGGCGGGTCTCGGGTCTGGGAAGGCCCCGGGCGACAGCCGTCGCTCCCCGGTCCGGCCTGACCGGCGAGGCACACCCTGGGGAGGAGATCCCGGCCGGGGCGACCCGGAGATCTCCCTGAGACCGGGCCCGGGACATGGCCCGGGCCGTCCCCGCGGTGCAGGATGGAAGGGACGTACCGCCCGGCACCTGGAGGATCGCATGCTCGCCGAGACCATCTGTTCCGCGGTGTCCGCGGCGGGCCTGGGCATCGCCGCGATTTCGGCGTACCGGAAGCGATTCCTGTCCGCCGCCCGGATCGCGGCCTACGCCCTGGTGCCGCTCGGTCTGGTGATGACGGGCGCGGTCGACTGGATCGCCGACACGGCCTTCAGCCCGGTGGCCTGGGCCGGCTTCGGCGTGCTGGGCGTCGCCTGGCTGCTCTTCCTGTCCACCCGGGCCGTGGAGCGGCGCCGGGCCGGCCAAGAGGTGACCGCCGGGGGAGCCGAGCCGAGAGCCGTGGCCCCGGCCGCGTCGGCGCCCTCCCGTGGCGTGACGGCGAAGCCGCGGGCCGGCCAGTCCGCCGGTGAGGACTTCAGCGACATCGAGGCGATTCTGAAGAAGCACGGAATCTGATCACTTCTGGCGGTTCCGGTGTCCGTCCCCTTTCCGTGATCCACGGGAAGGAGTGAACGGCCCCCGCGGCGGGGCGTGTTGCGGGATTCGCAGGGTGCGGGGTGCGCCATCATCCCCCCGAGATGCTGGATACCTCGCGGGAGCCCGTACCCGCCGCCACCGACGCCCCCGCCGAAGAGCCGCGCGGCTGCCTGTTCGCGCTCTCCCAGCCACCACTGATGATCTTCCTCGGGGTGATCGGCTGTCTGCTCCTGATGGCCGCCGTGCACGACCTCTTCGTGCTCTGACCCTCCCGAGGGGGCTCAGCCGGCGGCTTCCTTGCGGCGCGCCCGGTACGCGGCCACGTGCAGACGGTTGCCGCAGGTCCGGCTGTCGCAGTACCGGCGCGAGCGGTTGCGCGAGAGGTCCACGAAGGCCCGGCCGCAGTCCGGCGCCTCGCAGCGCCGCAGCCGCTCCTGCTCGCCCGCCACGACGATGAACGCCAGGGCCATGCCGCAGTCGGCCGCGAGGTGGTCCGCCACCGAGGCGCCCGGCGCGAAGTAGTGCACGTGCCAGTCGTAGCCGTCGTGGTCGGTGAGCTGGGGGGTGGTGCCCGCGCCCGCCACCAGCTGGTTGATCAGGGGGGCCGCGATCCGGGCCTCGGGGGCGGAGAAGACCGCCGCGAACTTCTCGCGCACCTCGCGCACGGCGCGCAGGTCGTCGGGGCCGAGCTCACCCACGCCGCTGACCTTGTGCGCGTCCAGGAAGTCGTGGAGCTCCGGGACGTCCGCGAGCTCGTCGGCGCGGTCGCCCTGGGGCGCGGTGTTCATCAGATCGACGACGGTGTCGAGGGCGATCCGGGTGTCGTGGGGGATCAGCACGATTCGCTCCCTGGCCGGCCGCGGGCGGGCGCCCGCGGAATGGCGCTGACTTTAGCGCGCCCCGGAAAACGACACCGGCGCCCGCCACCGCGCCGGCTGCGCGGTGGGAGCGCCGGATCTCGTGCCTATGTGACTGTCCGCGCGGCGCCGTCTCCCCGAGTCGGACGGCGCCGTGCGGCTCTCGGCCTGGCTCAGCTGTCGGCCAGGATGTGGGAGAGCTCCGTGTCCAGGTCGAAGTGCCGGTGCTCGGTGCCCGGTGGCACGGCGGCGTCGGTCCTCTTCAGGAACGACTCCAGGGCCCTCGCCGGGGCCTCGAGCAGGGCTTCTCCCTCGGGGGAGCTCAACGCGATGCAGACGACTCCCTGACCGTGGCTGCGGGACGGCCAGACGCGGACGTCGCCCGTGCCGGTGGGGCGGTGCAGCCCCTCGGCGAGAAGGTCGCGGGCGAAGACCCACTCGACCGTCTCTTCGGCTCCGGTGTGGAAGGTGGCGTGCACGGCATACGGATCGGCCGTGTCATACCGCAGGCCCGCGGGTACAGGCAGTGATGACTCGCTCGACACAACGAGGCGCAGGTGCAGCTCGCAGCTGACCGTGGTGTTCATAAGCGCCAGGGCCTTTCGCTCAGTGTGCGCTCGGGGATTCGCACGTCGGCGAAATCGACATGCCACCTCCGGTGCCGTTGTAAACCCCTCTGTCGGTTTTGTGGCCGTTCAGGTAGCTCGTATGGGGGCGTGTGACCTGCGGTAATACCGCCATTCCGGTGGGGGCTCCCCGTCCGGTAAGTTGGGGGCATGAATGCGGAGAGTGACGAGCGCGCCGGGGAGTCCGCGGACGGCCAGGAAGCCGAACTGGGATCCCGCGCACCGGAGTTCATCAAGTCCCGGCGAGGCCTGCATCTGAGCTGGCAGGTCGGCGTCTTCGTCGTGGGGCTCGCCGTGGTCGGCGCCGGAGTGGTGATGCTGCCGCTCCCGGGACCCGGCTGGCTGGTCATCTTCGGCGGCATGGCGATCTGGGCGACCGAGTTCGTCTGGGCCCAGCTCGTGCTCCGCTGGACCAAGCGCAAGGTCACGGAGGCCGCCCAGCGCGCCCTCGACCCCAAGGTCCGCCGCCGGAACATCATCCTCACCACCATCGGTCTGGTGATCGTCGCCGCCCTGCTGGGCGTCTACCTCTGGAAGTTCGGCTTCGTCATGCCGTGGAAGATCGACGAGTGACCTTCCGGTGGTTCGGAAGCACCGCTGACATGCGGTAATGTTTGCGGTGCGCCGGGGCGATTAGCTCAGCGGGAGAGCACTTCGTTCACACCGAAGGGGTCACTGGTTCGATCCCAGTATCGCCCACCACCCGGCCCGAAGGCCCGGAGACGGAACACCGTCTCCGGGCCTTCGGCGTCTCACCGCATCCGCCCGAGCCGCTCCCGCAGCCGCCGGGCGTCCCGCAGCCGCTGCTCGTACGTGGCGCCCACCGCGAGCAGCAGCAGCCCCGCCAGGGCCGGCGGCAGCCAGCGCGGCAGCGCGCCCACCACCTGCACCACGTACGGCGCCAGCTCGTGCAGCCCGTCCAGGACGAGCACCACGCCGCCCAGCACCAGGAGCGCCTGGAGCCGGAAGCGGGCGCCGAGGAGCGTCACCACGAGCGCCGCGCCCCCCAGGGCCAGCGGGCGCACCCACTCCGGGTCCACCCAGGCCGCCGGCAGGCTCGGCAGCAGCGTCACCGCCAGGCCGGGGCCGTACGCCGTCCAGGACGAGGCCTCCGGGTCCCGGCGCCGCCGCAGGTACCCGACGACCAGTGCGGGCACCGACACCGGCAGCGTGTACGCCTCCGGGGCCGTCACGTCCCAGACCGCGAGCCGCACCCACGTGGCGAGCAGGAACAGCACCGCCGCCGTCCACGAGCCGAACCGCCGCCGCTCGGGCCGGACGGCCGTGGCCGCCGCGATCACCCCGCCGAGGGCCAGCGCGAGCGCGAGGAACGCGGGCCGGGACGCGGCGATCCCGAGGGCGAGCAGCCCCACGGCCCCGCCCGTGACCTCGACCGCCAGGGCCACCGGGCGCGGCGCCCGGGAGCCGAGCGCGGCGGTCGCCGCCGGGACGAGCAGCAGCGCGAACGCCGTCCACCGGTCCTCGAACCCGCCGGCGGCCGCCACCGCGAACACGAGTCCCGTCGCCGCGAGCACCGCACCGACGGCGGAGACCACCCGGCGCGCGTCCCCGCCGAGCACCGCGACGCCCGTGAGGAGCGCGAGGACCGCGCCGAGCGCGGCGAAGGTGGCGCCCCGCACGTCCAGGGCGAGCGCCACCGCGCTCAGGGCGGACGCGACCCCGCCGGCGTACGCGGTCCACCCGAGGACGGTCCCGGCCTCCAGGACCGGCTTCCGTGACGGGGAGGGCGCCCAGGAGGGCCAGGGCGTCCCGGGCCCGGAGGCCTGAGGCGCGGCCGCCTCCGGAGAGACCTGGCGGCCGGTCGGGGGCAGGCCGCGCGTCAGCGGGCCCGGACGGACCGCGATCCACAGGGCCGCCGCCGAGGTCAGCAGCTGGAGGGAGAGCGTCGCCGCGTACGGCAGGTCGAGGGAGACCGGCAGGGCGGTGAGCAGCGCCCAGGCGAGGGCGAGGGCCCCGCAGCGGGCCCAGAGGCGGGGGAGGACCGCAAGGGCGGCGACGGCCGCCGCGAGGACGAGGAGGGCG
The DNA here is from genome assembly GCF_900105415.1 of Streptomyces sp. TLI_105. Taxonomy (GTDB): domain Bacteria; phylum Actinomycetota; class Actinomycetes; order Streptomycetales; family Streptomycetaceae; genus Streptomyces. Next base: position 6,701,786 of record NZ_FNSM01000001.1, read on the forward strand.
GTCGCCGGGTAGGAGGCCAGGGCACGCGCGGCGTGCTCGCCCGACCAGACGTCGGTCGTCCGGGCCACCGGCCCGAGGAGCCCCGCCACCACCGGCGGCAGCGCCCACACGACCCCGAGCGCCACGACACCGGCACCCGCACCGACCAGACCGATCCGTATCCCACGCGGCACACGCCCCCCGAAGCCGCCGGCGCCGGACTCCGCGCCTACGGAGGCCGCCGGGGCGGACTCCGCGCCGACCGGAGCCGTCGACCCCGAGCCGGCGCCGGTCGGGGCAGCCGCGCCGGAACCCGCGTCGGCCGGGCCGGACCCCTTGTCGGCGGGGACCGTCGGGTCGAGGCCCGAGGCCGCCGGGCCGGAGCCCGGGCCCGTCGAGCCGGGCCCTGCGCCCGTCGGGACCGTCGGCGCGTCGCCCAGGCGCCACACCGCGGTCAGGGCCAGGGCGCAGAGGACGTAGCCCGGGACCACCCAGTCCGGCGGGAGGGCCGTGCGCAGGAGACCGCCCGCGGCCGTCAGGATCGCCAGGCCCGCGACCGCCGAGGTCGCCGCCGCGAAGGCGGGGACGCGCCGGGCCGCGTACAGGGCGACCGCCGCGCCCGCGAGGAGGAGCGGTGCGCCGCTCCACGGGGAGACGAGGGAGAGCCAGCCGCCCGTCAGCAGGGCCCAGCCGCCCAGGCCGGTCGCGGCCGTGGCCGCCGTGATCCGGACGGACGCCGGTCGGGCCCACAGCACGACCGCCGCGTCCGCCGTCGCCGTCAGGAGCGCCGCCCACGCGAAGGCCGTCGACCCGCCCCCGGCCGCGAGCGCCCCCAGCGGCAGCGGCAGCTGCGCCGCGACCACGGCGGCCGGCAGCGGGATCCGCAGCCGGGACGACACCGAGCCGTACGCCGTCCACGCGCCCGCGAGGACCGCCGACGCCACGGCGGTGTACCCCAGGCCGTCCGTCTCCGCCAGCGCCACCCGGTGCAGCGCGTACGCGTCGAGCACCATCAGGACGAGCCCCAGCGCCGCCACCGACTCGGCCGTCGACACCAGGCCCTTGCGCAGCAGCGCCACCGGCGCCGCGAGCGCCGCACCCGTCACCACGGCCAGCACCGTCGCGCGGGCGCCGATCCCCATCGAGCCCCAGCTCACCAGGGTGAAGGCGACCGCCGCGATCGCCAGCAGCGTGCCGCCGAGCGTCAGGAGCACGTTCTGCGCGCTGCGGGGCGTCGAGTCCGCGACCGGCGGTCGCGGGTGGAGCGGGGCCGCAGCGACCGGCGGGTACAGCACCTGGACCAGCCAGGCGCGGCGGGCCAGCAACTGGGACCGGCGCGCGTCGAGTTGCGCCAGCTCGCGGTCGACGAGCACCAGCTCGTCCGCGGGCGGCAGGGAGTTGTCCATACCCGGAGTGTGGCTCCGGCCACAGCCGGCGGGAATGCGTCCCGGTACTCAGATTCCCGCCTGAGTACGCCCACACTGGGGGCATGGACTGGTGCCGGTACCGCTTCCGCTGCGTCTGGCGGCTCGCCGCCCCGCCCGACGCCGTCTACGCGGTCCTCGAGCACGCCGAGGACTACCCCCGCTGGTGGCCCCAGGTCCGTGAGGTCGCCCCCCTCGACGACACCACCGGCACCGCCCGCTTCCGCTCCCTCCTCCCGTACGACCTCGTCGTCACCGTCCGGGCCCTGCGCCGCGACCCGGCCGCCGGCGTCCTGGAGATCGGCCTCGGCGGGGACCTGGAGGGATGGGCCCGCTGGACCCTCACGGTGGACGGGGCCGGCACCCACGCCCTGTACGAGCAGGAGGTGGAGGTCCGCGCCCGCCTCCTGCGGGCCCTCGCCGTCCCGGGGCGGCCGGTCTTCCGCGCCAACCACGCCCTGATGATGCGCGGGGGACGGCGCGGACTCGCCGCTCTGCTCGGCGCGGTTTGAACGAAGGGCGCGCGGGCCTGTATGGTTCAACCCGTTCCCGGGCGATTAGCTCAGCGGGAGAGCACTTCGTTCACACCGAAGGGGTCACTGGTTCGATCCCAGTATCGCCCACCGGGAGAGGCCGGTCCGTCGAAAGACGGACCGGCCTTCCGCATTCCCGGCCCCGTCATGCCATTCCCGGCCCCGTCACGCCGCCGTGCGCAGCTCCGGCCGCAGCGGCCACGCCGGGTCCACCGTCTCCGGCGTGCCCTGCCGGGTGAACCAGGCCTGGAGCCCCCGCGCCTGCGCCGCGTGCCACACCGCCTGGAGCGTGTGGAGCTCCGCCGGCGTCAGCCGCTCGAGGCGGGACGAGAAGCGCCGCGCCACCGCCCGTACGACATCCATCGCCGCCGTCGCGTCCGCCGCGGCGTCGTGCGCGCCCGACAGCTCGACCTCGTAGTGGGCGCACAGGTCCGTCAACGTCCTGCGGCCCTTCCGGTAGCGGTCCAGGTGCTTGTCCAGGACCCGCGGATCGAGCACGCACAGGGGGCTGCCCGCCGTGTAGTCGCCCAGCGTCGACGCCCGGTGCCGGCGCAGCTCGCGGTCCAGGATCGTCAGATCGAACGGCGCGTTCATCACCACCAGCGGCCGTCCAGCCGCCGACTGCTCGGCCAGCGCGCGCGCCAGCTCCTCCATCACCGGGGCCGGCCACCGGCCGTTGCGCTGGAGGTGATCGTCCGTCAGGCCGTGGACGGCCGTCGCCCCCTCCGGCACCGGTATGCCGGGGTTGACCAGCCAGCGCGTCACCCGCGGACGCGCCCCCTCCGTGTCCTGGACGACGAGGGCGGCCGAGACGATCCGGTCCTCCTCGACGTCGATTCCCGTGGTCTCCGTGTCGAAAGCGGCCAGGGGCCCTTCGTACCAGTGCATCGACATCCCCGAACTCCCTGCACACGTGCGGCAGATGGCCAACCCCCTGCCCCGAAACGGTGATACCCGGACTGTTTGCGTCGTACGCGGACCGGTCACAACACAAGGGACGGGGAAGGAAGACGACATGGCGCTCGCCCAGCCCGAGTCGGGAGGGCTGCCGCCCCAGCGGGTGGCACCGACGCGCGGCTCACTCGCCACCACCGCCTGCATGGAGACCCTTCAGGTGGGATACCTGCACGCCGTCGCCGCCGCGGCCGGCTGCTCGCTGTCCCAGCCCTTTCCGGACAACGGCATCGACTGGCACGTGAGCCACAGCGCTCCCGGGCACACCGTCGACGACGAAGTGACCATCAAGGTGCAGCTCAAGTGCACCTACCAGATAGCGCCGCGCCCGCCCGGCGGCGCGTTCTCGTTCACCCTCGACAACGACCACCTGGTGAAACTCGCCCGGACTCCGGTGTCCGTGCACAAGATCCTCGTCGTGATGCTCGTCCCGAGGTCACAGGAGGACTGGCTGAGGGCGAGCCACGACCGGCTCGACCTGCGGCACTGCTGCTACTGGATCAACCTGGCCGGGCACCCGGTCACGGGACGGCGCCGGACCACCGTGCGCATCCCGACGACGCGGATCTTCGACGACCGGGCGCTCTGCGAGATCATGACCCGGGTCGGGGTGGGAGGGAGACCTTGATGCACCGACCGATCGACGAACCAGGGTTCGGGGACGAGGGGGACGGGGCCGGGCGCGGCCCCGTCCCCCCGCCCTACCGGCCCCACCCGGCACCCGGCGAGACCCCCGGACCCTGGACCGGCGTCCCCGCCCCGCCCATCGGACCCTGGGCCGACACCCAGGGCGCGCCCGACCCGGGCAGGGTCGACCCGCGGGTCCTCGGCGCGCTGCTCGCCCGGCACGGCTGGCGGCGGCGCGGCGGTGCCGTGGGCCGCTACAGCCGCTGGACCCCGCCCGGCAGCGGCGCCGGCACCAGCCTCCTCGTCCCGGAGAGCCGCGCCTTCCCGGACTGCGAGGACCTGCTCGGCGAGGCGCTCACCGCCCTCGCCCGCAGCGCCACGCCCTCCGCCCGCGAGGTCCTCACCGGCCTCTCCGTGCCCAGCGACGAGATCCGCTGGTGGCGCGACGTGCCCCCGGGCCCGGCCGGCACCGTCCCCTGGACCGTGCAGGAGCAGCTCAGGTCCGCCGCCCGCCAGCTCCTCCTCGCCGGCGCCCTCGCCGTGCGCGGCCGGGCCGGCTACCACGGCGCCCGCCACCGCCGGGCCGCCCAGGCCTCCCTGGAGACCGTCGTGGTCGGCGCGGCGCCCGGCGGCCGCGGTCTCACCGCCTTCCTGCCGGTCGAACCGGGCCGCCCGATCGCCGTGCGGCTCTACCACGCCCTTCACGCGGCCCGCGAGGCCACCGACTACCAACGGGCCACCGGCGGCATGGAGGCCTTCGACGCCGCCGTCGAGGCGGGCGTCAGCCGCGAGCTCACCGAGGCCCTCGTCGCGCTCGTCCGGGGCACCGAAGGCGCCCGCGTCGCCCTGGAGTGGGCGCCGGCCGCCGGCGCGCCCCAGGGGTGCGCGACCCGGCCCGAACCGGTCGAGTTCTCGCCCGGCGACCTGCCCGCCCTGCGGGAGGCGAGCGCCCGCTATCTGACCGACGAGCCGTCCGTGCCGGTCCGGCTCACCGGCGTCGTCGTCCGCATGCGCCGCTCCGGGCCGCGCGGCGAGGGGATCGTGCGGCTGCGGGTGCTCGGCGGCGCGGAGGTGCCGCACGTCCGGGTCGCCCTCGACGAGGAGGCGTACCGCACGGCCGGCCACGCCCACCTCGTCGGTCTACCGATCCGGGTCGCGGGCCGGCTGGAGAGCCGTGGCGGCTTCCGCCGCCTCACCGACGCCACCGGGGTCGTCCCCGTCCAGGTCGACGAGACGGAGCGGGACCGGCTGCTGAAGGGCCTGCACGAGAACCTGGACTTCTTCGAGGAGGCGTGCGGGCCGGACGGGGAGTGAGGGCGGGGCGCGAGCGGGGTCGGGCGGGCAGCACGGGCCGGGCGAGGAGCGCGGTCGGGCGAGCACCGGGGCGCCGCGCGAAGCGGGCAGCGCCGGGAAACCCTTTCGCGGGCGGTGCGGACCGCTCGGTAAGATCGGTGACGACGCGGCACCTCGTCTCTGCCGCGCGTCGCCGGCGCCGGCACCTCGTGTCTGCCTGCGCCCTTATGTATGGAGCACCCGTGTCTGATGTCCGTGTGACCGTCCAGTCCGCCTCGGAACCAGAGGAGAGGGCGGTGAGCGCGGGCACCACCGCCGGCGCCCTGTTCGCCGACGACCGCACCGTCATCGCCGCCCGCGTGGGCGGCGAGCTGAAGGACCTGTCGTACGAGCTCGCCGACGGCGATGTCGTCGAGGGCGTCGAGATCTCCTCCCCGGACGGTCTCGACATCCTGCGCCACTCGACCGCGCACGTCATGGCCCAGGCCGTGCAGGAGCTCTTCCCCGAGGCCAAGCTGGGCATCGGCCCGCCGGTCCGGGACGGCTTCTACTACGACTTCGACGTCGAGAAGCCCTTCACCCCCGAGGACCTCAAGGTCATCGAGAAGAAGATGCAGGAGATCCAGAAGCGCGGCCAGCGCTTCGCCCGCCGCGTGGTGACCGACGAGGCCGCCCGCGAGGAGCTGGCGGACGAGCCGTACAAGCTGGAGCTCATCGGCATCAAGGGCTCCGCGTCGACCGACGACGGCGCGAACGTCGAGGTGGGCGGCGGCGAGCTGACCATCTACGACAACCTCGACGCCAAGACCGGCGAGCTGTGCTGGAAGGACCTCTGCCGCGGTCCGCACCTGCCGACCACCCGGAACATCCCGGCGTTCAAGTTGATGCGCAACGCGGCCGCCTACTGGCGCGGCAGCGAGAAGAACCCGATGCTCCAGCGCATCTACGGCACCGCCTGGCCGTCGAAGGACGAGCTGAAGGCGCACCTCGACTTCCTGGCCGAGGCCGAGAAGCGCGACCACCGCAAGCTGGGCAACGAGCTCGACCTCTTCTCCGTCCCGGACGAGATCGGCTCCGGCCTCGCGGTCTTCCACCCCAAGGGCGGCATCATCCGCCGGGTCATGGAGGACTACTCGCGCAAGCGCCACGAGGAGGAGGGCTACGAGTTCGTCTACTCGCCGCACGCCACCAAGGGCAAGCTGTTCGAGAAGTCCGGCCACCTGGACTGGTACGCCGAGGGCATGTACCCCCCCATGCAGCTCGACGAGGGCGTGGACTACTACCTCAAGCCCATGAACTGCCCGATGCACAACCTGATCTTCGACGCGCGCGGGCGCTCCTACCGTGAGCTGCCGCTTCGCCTGTTCGAGTTCGGCACCGTGTACCGGTACGAGAAGTCCGGCGTCGTCCACGGCCTCACCCGGGCCCGTGGCTTCACCCAGGACGACGCGCACATCTACTGCACCCGCGAGCAGATGGCGGACGAGCTCGACCGCACCCTGACCTTCGTCCTCAACCTGCTCCGCGACTACGGTCTGACCGACTTCTACCTGGAGCTGTCGACCAAGGACCCGGAGAAGTTCGTCGGCTCCGACGAGGTGTGGGAGGAGGCCACCGCGGTCCTCCAGCAGGTCGCCGAGAAGCAGGGCCTCCCGCTGACCCCCGACCCGGGCGGCGCCGCGTTCTACGGCCCGAAGATCTCCGTGCAGGCGCGGGACGCCATCGGCCGCACCTGGCAGATGTCGACCGTGCAGCTCGACTTCAACCTGCCGGAGCGCTTCGACCTGGAGTACACCGCGTCGGACGGCACCAAGCAGCGCCCGGTCATGATCCACCGCGCGCTGTTCGGCTCGATCGAGCGCTTCTTCGCCGTGCTCCTGGAGCACTACGCGGGCGCCATGCCGCCGTGGCTGGCCCCGGTGCAGGCGACCGGCATCCCGATCGGTGACGCGCACGTCGACTACCTGCACGAGTTCGCCGCCAAGGCGAAGAAGCAGGGCCTGCGGGTGGAGGTCGACTCCTCCTCGGACCGGATGCAGAAGAAGATCCGGAACGCCCAGAAGCAGAAGGTCCCGTTCATGATCATCGCGGGCGACGAGGACATGGCCGCCGGCGCCGTCTCCTTCCGCTACCGCGACGGTTCGCAGGAGAACGGCATCCCCGTCGACGAGGCGATCGCCAAGCTCGCCAAGATCGTCGAGGACCGAGTCCAGGTCTGACGACCTGAGCGTCCGACGACCTGAGTCGTTCAGGAGGCCCCTGGGAAATCCCCCGGGGGCCTCTTCCCGTCGCCACTCTCGTCCTCCCGGGTGAACACCTGGATCAGCCAGGACGAGAACGAACCCGTCACCGCGCCGAGCAGGGCCAGACCGACGCCCATCATGCCCACCGCCGTCAGGCGGCCCATCGGCGTCACGGGGGTCACGTCGCCGTAGCCCACCGTCGCCAGCGTCGCGCACGACCACCACACCGAGTCCCCGAACGTGCGGATCGTCGCGCCCGGTGCGTCGTACTCGAAGCTGTAGACGGCCAGCGCCCCCGCGAAGCCGAGCAGCCCCGCCGCCATGCCCGCGTACGCCATCACCCGGGCGTAGAGAGTGAGCCGGGGCTTGTCGCGGCGGCGCTGCACCCGGTCGTACACGCTCACCACCCGCAGCGGGCGCAGCAGCGGCAGGATCACCACCATCGCGTCGAGGAAGTGGTGGCGCACGAAGCGGAGCAGGCCGAGGCCGCTCAGCCTCACCCGCACGACGAAGTCCACGATGAAGATCGCCCAGCCCGTGTACGTCAGCGCGAGGCACAGATCGCGCAGCGGCCCCGACAGGTCGTGCCCGAGGACCCGCATCGCGTAGGCGGCGAGATAGACCAGGGCGGTCACCGTGAGCGGGGTCTCCATCCGGTCGTCCCAGCGTTCCTGCGCGGGCGGGATCAGCGGCCTCTCTCTCATCGGATCAGCATGGCCGCAGGATGGATCTTCCGCCCCGGCGACACGTTCCGAACGGACGACGCAATATGCTGCTCAGCATGACGACTGAGCCGGAGCAGCAGATCGGAGTGGGGACGCAGGACGCGTTCCAGCGCCTGTGGACGCCTCACCGGATGGCCTACATCCAGGGCGAGAACAAGCCGACCGGGCCGGGGTCCGAGGACGGTTGCCCGTTCTGTGTGATTCCGTCGAAGTCGGACGAGGACGGTCTGGTGATCGCGCGCGGCCAGGGCGTGTACGCGGTGCTCAACCTCTACCCGTACAACGGCGGTCACCTGATGGTCGTCCCGTACCGCCACGTCGCCGACTACACCGACCTCGACGAGGCGGAGACGGTCGAGCTCGCCGCCTTCACCAAGCGCGCGATGGTCGCGCTGCGGGCGGCGTCCGGCGCGCACGGCTTCAACATCGGCATGAACCAGGGCGCCGTCGCAGGCGCCGGCATCGCCGCGCACCTGCACCAGCACGTGGTGCCGCGCTGGGGCGGGGACACCAACTTCATGCCGGTCGTCGGGCACACCAAGGTGCTGCCCCAGCTGCTCGCCGACACCCGGAAGATGCTGGCCGACGCATGGCCGGCCACCCTGTGAGCCGCTGAGCGCCGTGGAGGACCCGGGTCAGGCTTCGTAGACGTCGGCCTTCTTCGGGCCCGGGTCCTGGACGCCGCCGCTGAGGAACAGCGAGCGGGCGGTGAAGCGCTCCGTGTCCACGTTGTGCTCGTCGAGCACCTTGAGCGTGGCGGCGTGGACGGCCCGGAGCACGGGCGTGGCCATGCGGATGGCGTCGTCGGCCATGAAGCGGTTCTTCCAGAGCGGCCCGGCCCAGACGTGCCGCAGACCGAAGGGCTCGGGCAGGGTCATCTTGCCGCCGAGGAACTCCAGGACCGGCGGGTACCAGGTGAGCGGGGCGCGCACCGCGAGCCGCACGATGTCGTTGGTCGTGAGCAGCGGCTGCTGGATCTCCTTCGTCTCCCAGAAGCGGACGGTCTTGGCGACCTCCCTCGTCTTCGCCTTCGGCTTCGTGGTGAAGAGGCTGTGCACGGGGCCGAGCGCGTGGCCGGTGACCTCGATCCGGAGCGTGTGGTGGAGCGAGGTGACGGTGACCATCATGGTGAGGACGAGATTCCCGTCCCAGAGCGTGAACTGCACGCCGAGGTAGTGACGGTTGCCCGCGCCGAACTGCTGGTCGTTGCAGATGCGCTGTATCTCGTGCGGCTTGACCTGGTAGTGGACGATGTTGTCGCCCTCGGGGCGGGTGACCTCGTCGGCGCCCTCGCCGATCGGGGAGACGATCCAGTGCTTGACGGTCGGCTTGGGGAAGCCGGTCTTCAGGGAGCCGCGCTCCAGGAGCGTCAGCTCGTCGTGGATCCTGCGGATGACGTCCCAGGCGCGGAAGGCGTGGAGCTCCCGGCCGGGCTGGGGGACCAGCTCCTCGGCGAGCGTCCAGCTGCCCCAGCGGGTGCCCAGACCGAGGATCCCCTTGGTGCCGGCGTAGAAGACGATGTTGGACTGCTGCTCCGCGGAGAGCTTCTCCAGGTTGAGCCGGAGGGCCTCCGCCTCCTTCTCGCCCGGGTCCTGGGGGACGGACTTGGGGACGTGCGGGCCGATCCCGCCGCCGCCGAGCAGGCCGGACCAGCGCTCGCGCAGGTCGACCGCGGCGTTCAGGCAGATCCGGCTCGCGAGGTACCAGCCGACGACCGGGGCGACGACCATCGCACGCAGGTAGTTCGGCAGGATCCCGTCGAAGGGCAGCCTGATCAGGACGAGCGCCGCGAAGAGCCCGGCGGCCCACAGGAGGGCGGTGCCGAGGGCGCTGTTCCGCTTGTTCTCGGAGCCGGCGACGAGGCGGCGCAGCTGGATGACGCCGAGCCAGAGCAGCAGTCCGGGCAGGAAGAGGACGCCGCAGAAGAAGGTGACCAGGGTCAGCTTGGTGTCGCGCTGCCTGCGCAGGTGGGTGGCGGCGAGGCAGTGCTCGACCACCGGCTGCGGCTCGGCCCCGAAGGACTGGATCAGGGCCTTGCGGGCGCCGCCGAGCATGCGGACCTGGACGGCGCGGGAGAAGGCCTCGCCGAGGTCGGGGCTGAAGAGCCCCCACTTCCCTTCCTTGACCGTGGTCTTGTAGAGCTCGTTGTCGGCTTCCTGGATCGTCTTGAGGGGGCTGTCCCGGTACGCGGCGGACGCGAGCGCGTTCGTCGCGCCCGTACCGCCCCCCGAGTTCTGGAGGGGGATCTGAGCCCCCGGTCCGAAACCGTCGATCGCCACTGCCGCCCCCATCGCGCGCGAGTACCTGTGCGGGCTGTTCCCAACTGCCGCGCCCCGCACACCTTCTGAGCTGGGCACCCCAGCGTAACCGGGCGCGGCCGGATGCGTCACTGCCTGTGGATATCGGCCGAATGACGTCCGCCCGGCAGCCGCCGGGCGGACGTGCACCCCTGTCATCCCGTCAACTAGGAGCCTTTTTCGGCCTGTTCGCGGAGCTTCGCGGCCAGCTGCGGCGGCATCGGCTCGTGCCGGGCGTAGGTGCGGTCGAACCGGCCGGTGCCGTGCGAGATCGAGCGCAGGTCGATCGCGTACCGCCCGATCTCGATCTCCGGCACCTCGGCCCTGACCACGGTCCGTCCGGGACCGGCCTGGTCGGTTCCGACGACCCGGCCGCGCCGCCCCGACAGGTCGCTCATGACCGGGCCGACGTACTCGTCCGGGACGAGGACGTCGACCTGGGCGACCGGTTCGAGGAGGTGGACGGGCACGTCGGCGGCCGCCTCGCGCAGCGCGAGCGCCCCGGCGGTCTGGAAGGCGGCGTCGGAGGAGTCCACCGAGTGGGCCTTGCCGTCCCGCAGGGTGACCCGGATGTCGACGAGCGGATGACCGGTGGCGAGCCCGCGCGCCGCCTGCGCCCGCACCCCCTTCTCGACGGAGGGGACGAACTGGCGCGGGACGGCGCCGCCGACCACCTTGTCGACGAACTCGATGCCACTGCCCGGCGGCAGCGGCTCCACGTCGATCTCGCAGATGGCGTACTGGCCGTGGCCGCCGGACTGCTTGACGTGCCGGCCCCGGCCCGAGGCGGCGCTCCCGAAGGTCTCGCGCAGCGCCACCTTGTACGGCACGGCGTCGACCTGCACGCCGTACCGGCCGCGCAGACGCTCCAGGGCGACGTCCTGATGGGCCTCGCCCAGGCACCACAGCACCACCTGCCGGGTGTCCTGGTTCTGTTCGAGCCGCAGGGTCGGGTCCTCGGCGACGAGCCGGGCCAGGCCCTGCGAGAGCCGGTCCTCGTCGGCCTTGCCGTGGGCCTGGACGGCCAGCGGCAGCAGCGGCTCCGGCATGGTCCACGGCTCCATCAGGAGCGGGTCGTCCTTGGCGGAGACGGTGTCCCCGGTCTCGGCGTGGCCGAGCCGGGCGACACAGGCGAGGTCACCGGCGATGCACTCCGCGAGCGGGCGCTGCTGCCTGCCGAAGGGGGAGGTGAGCCCGCCGACCCGCTCGTCCGCCTCGTGCAGCTCGTGGCCGTTGTGGGACGGGTCCGCGAGGCCGTGACCGGAGACGTGCACGGTCTCGTCGGGGCGCAGCGTGCCGGAGAAGACCCGGACCAGAGAGATCCGGCCCACGTAGGGGTCGGCGGCCGTCTTGACGACCTCGGCGACCAGCGGCCCCTCCGGGTCGCAGGTGAGCGGGGGACGGGAGCGGCCGTCGGGGGTGGTGACGGTGGGCGCCTCGTGCTCCAGGGGAGAGGGGAAGCCGCCCGTGATCAGCTCCAGGAGTTCGAGGGTGCCGAGGCCCTGCGCCCCGCCGTCGGCGGCGGGGGCGGCCGCGAGCACCGGGTGGAAGGCACCCCGGGCGACGGCCTTCTCCAGGTCGTCGACGAGGGTCTTCACGTCGATCTCCTCGCCGCCGAGGTAGCGGTCCATGAGGGTCTCGTCCTCGCTCTCGGCGATGATCCCCTCGATGAGCCGGGCGCGGGCCTCCGCGATGAGCTCCCGCTGCGCCTCGTCGGGCGGGTCCTCCCGGCGCACCCCGGAGGAGTAGTCGAAGATCCGCTCCGAGAGCAGGCCGACCAGGCCGGTGACCGGTGCGTGCCCGTCGGCTCCCTCGGCGCCGCGCACCGGCAGGTAGAGGGGGAGGACGGCGTCGGGGTCGTCCCGGCCGAAGAGCTCCGCGCAGACGGCGGTGAGCTCGGTGAAATCGGTGCGCGCGGTGTCGAGGTGGGTGACGACGATGGCGCGGGGCATCCCGACGGCGGCGCACTCCTCCCAGATCATGCGGGTGGAGGCGGCGACGGCGTCGGCCTCCTGGGCCGCCGAGACGACGAAGAGGGCCGCGTCCGCCGCGCGCAGACCGGCCCTCAGCTCCCCGACGAAGTCGGCGTACCCGGGGGTGTCGAGGAGATTGATCTTGTATCCGTCCCAGCCGACCGGGACGAGGGAGAGCTGCACGGACCGCTGCTGGCGGTGTTCGATCTCGTCGTAGTCCGAGACGGTGGCGCCGTCCTCGACCCGCCCGGCCCGGTTGACCGCTCCGGCGGTCTGTGCCAGGGCCTCGACGAGGGTCGTCTTGCCCGATCCGCTGTGGCCGACCAGCACCACGTTCCGCACGGCCGAGGGCCGGTCGGCCGTAGGAGCCCTGCCGGCGGCTCCGGCGGGGGTCTTCGCCTTGTCACCCATGATGTTTCCTCCCGACTGCTCGCACGATGCGGCGGGACGCGGGCGCGGGGGAGTGGTGTGTCGCGGTACGGCTCCTGCGGTGCCCGCGGTGGTCCTTCGAGCTTTGCACCGACGCCAGGAAGCGTCCATACGTCGTACACGCCGGAGCCCCCCGGGGGGACGTCGGCGGGACGCCGACGCGACGGGACGGGTGCCCGCCGGTGCGCCGGGACGGGCGTGGCTACGATGGGCGAGCCGGTGGTCGTAGGGGCCGCGCGGCCCACCGAACCTCGGGAAGGCCATGCTGAACAAGTACGCGCGTGCCTTTTTCACGCGTGTCCTCACACCGTTCGCCGCGTTTCTGCTCCGGCGGGGCGTCAGCCCCGACGCGGTCACGCTCATCGGCACGGCGGGGGTGGTGGCCGGTGCGCTGGTCTTCTTCCCCCGCGGGGAATTCTTCTGGGGCACCATCGTCATCACCCTGTTCGTCTTCTCCGACCTCGTCGACGGCAACATGGCCCGGCAGGCGGGGATCTCCAGCCGCTGGGGAGCCTTCCTCGACTCGACGCTCGACCGGGTCGCCGACAGCGCGATCTTCGGCGGCTTCGCGCTCTGGTACGCCGGCAAGGGCGACGACGACATCCTGTGCGCCGTGGCGATCTTCTGCCTGGCGAGCGGCCAGGTCGTCTCGTACACCAAGGCCCGAGGAGAATCGATCGGCCTGCCCGTCGCCGTGAACGGTCTCGTCGAGCGCGCCGAGCGCCTGGTGATCTCGCTGGTCGCCGCGGGCCTCGCAGGACTCCACACGTTCGGCGTGCCCGGCATCGAGGTCCTGCTCCCGGTCGCCCTGTGGATCGTGGCCGTCGGCAGCGCCGTCACCCTGGGTCAGCGCGTCGTGACCGTGCGTCGGGAATCGGCCGAGGCGGACGCCGCCGCGGCCGGGGGCGGAGGGGCGGCCTCGTGAGCACCCTGAAGGAGCGCCTGAGCGACGGGCTGTACGGCGCCGGATGGGCGACCGTGAAGAAGCTGCCGGAGCCGGTGGCGACGGGCCTCGGCCGGCGGATCGCCGATTTCGCGTGGAAGCGCCGCGGCAAGAGCGTGCTGCGCCTGGAGTCCAACCTCGCGCGCGTGGTGCCGGACGCCACGCCCGAGCGGCTCGCCGAACTGTCACAGGCCGGCATGCGCTCGTACATGCGGTACTGGATGGAGTCCTTCCGGCTGCCGACCTGGACCAAGGAGCGGGTCGAGCGGTCCATCGACATCAAGGACCGCCACTATCTGGAGGAGGGCCTCGCCTCCGGGCGCGGTGTCGTCCTCGCCCTGCCGCACCTGGCCAACTGGGACCTCGCGGGCGTCTGGGTGACCCGTTCGCTCGGCGTGCCCTTCACGACGGTCGCGGAGCGGCTCAAGCCCGAGTCGCTGTACGACCGGTTCGTCGCCTACCGCGAGTCCCTCGGCATGGAGGTCCTGCCGCACACCGGCGGCTCCGCCTTCGGCACGCTCGCGCGCCGGCTGCGGGCCGGCGGCCTGGTCTGCCTGGTCGCCGACCGCGACCTCTCGGCCTCCGGCACCGAGGTCACGTTCTTCGGGGACACGGCACGGATGCCGGCCGGCCCGGCGATCCTCGCCCAGCAGACGGGCGCGCTGCTGCTGCCCGTGACGCTCTGGTACGACGACACGCCCGTCATGAAGGGCCAGATCCACCCGCCCGTCGACGTACCCGAGTCGGGTACGCGGGCCGAGAAGACGTCCGTCATGACACAGGCGCTCGCCGACGCGTTCGCCGGCGGCATCGCGGACCACCCGGAGGACTGGCACATGCTGCAACGACTGTGGCTCTCGGACCTGGACGGGCGGGAGGGACCGGGCGCGTGAAGATCGGGATCGTCTGCCCGTACTCCTGGGACGTGCCCGGCGGCGTCCAGTTCCACATCCGCGACCTCGCCGAGCACCTCGTCCGGCTCGGCCACGAGGTCTCCGTCCTCGCCCCCGCCGACGACGACACCCCGCTGCCGCCGTACGTCGTCTCCGCGGGCCGCGCCGTGCCCGTGTCCTACAACGGCTCGGTGGCCCGGCTCAGCTTCGGCTTCCTCTCCGCCGCGCGGGTCCGCCGCTGGCTGCACGACGGCACCTTCGACGTCGTCCACATCCACGAGCCGACCTCGCCGTCGCTCGGACTGCTCACCTGCTGGGCGGCGCAGGGGCCGATCGTGGCCACCTTCCACACCTCGAACCCTCGCTCGCGGGCCATGATCGCCGCCTACCCGATCCTCCAGCCCGCCCTGGAGAAGATCAGCGCCCGCATCGCGGTCAGCGAGTACGCGCGGCGCACGCTCGTCGAGCACCTCGGCGGCGACGCGGTCGTCATCCCCAACGGCGTCGACGTCGACTTCTTCGCCCGCGCCGAACCGAAGAAGGAATGGCAGGGCGAGACCCTCGGCTTCATCGGCCGCATCGACGAGCCGCGCAAGGGCCTGCCCGTCCTCATGCGGGCCCTCCCGAAGATCCTCACCGAGCGCCCCGGCGCCCGGCTCCTCGTCGCCGGACGGGGCGACGAGGAGGAGGCCGTGGCCTCGCTGCCCGCCGAGATGCGCTCCCGGGTGGAGTTCCTCGGCATGGTCAGCGACGAGGACAAGGCGCGGCTGCTGCGCAGCGTCGACGTGTACGTGGCGCCCAACACCGGCGGCGAGAGCTTCGGCATCATCCTCGTCGAGGCGCTGTCCGCCGGCGCGCCCGTCCTCGCCTCCGACCTCGACGCCTTCGCGCAGGTCCTCGACCAGGGATCGGCGGGCGAACTCTTCGCCAACGAGAACGCCGAGGCGCTCGCGGACGCGGCGATCGCGCTCCTCGGTGACGGGGCGCGGCGCGCGGAACTGAGCGCCCGGGGGTCGGCGCATGTGCGCCGCTTCGACTGGTCGACGGTGGGGGCGGACATCCTCGCCGTGTACGAGACGGTGGCGGACGGGGCGGCGGCGGTGGACACGGACGAACGCACGCCCGGCTTGCGAGCGCGCCTGCGCTTGTAGGACCTCGCCTTGCGGGACCGCTGCCCGTATGGGCGGGCACCGGCTGGGCGGTGCCCCTTCCGCCACCTCCGCGTGGGCAATCGTCCCGCTGGGCGGTGCCCCGACGCGCCCCCGCTCGTGTGGGCGCGCGCCTGCGTGGCGGTGCCCCCGCCCGCCACCCCGCCCGTGTGGGCAATCGTCCCGCCGGGGCGGGACGGGTGGGCACACGGGACGGCGCCTTTGCGGGCGCGCTCCGCCTTCCGCGCCTGGACCCGCACCACGTGTGCGCCGTACCCGTCGGTGCGGGTCAGGGCGCGGGAGCCTCGGGCGCCGGCAAGGGCGCCGTTCCGTTGTGCCCACCCTTCCCCAAGCTCTCGGCTTCGCTCGAGCAGGGGGGACCCCCCTCGCCCCGGCGGAACGCATGCCCACAACGGGGGCGCGAGGGGTGGGCACCGTCCCGGCGGAACGACTGCCCACAGCGGGGGCGCGGCCCGCGACGGACAGGGGCGGGTGGGCGTCGGTTCGGTGGGGTGGCTGGTCCAACGGGTCCTGGGGGCGGGGCGGTTGCCCGTCGCGGGTGGGGGAACGGTCGCCGTATGGAGACGATCAGCCGGCTCGACCTCGGTCACTTCACCCGCCCCGCCCACGAATGGCACGGCCCCCACGCCCGCGTGGAGCCCGTTCTCGGGTATCTCGTGCGGCACGCGGGCGTGCGGGTGCTCTTCGACACCGGCATGGGGACCGGGTCCCCCGAGACCGACGCGCACTACCGGCCCGTCCGGCACCCCCTGCCCGTCGGCCCCGACGACGTCGACCTCGTCGTCAACTGCCACCTGCACTTCGACCACATGGGCGGCAACCAGCTCTTCCCCGCCACACCCGTCCTCGTCCAGCGCACCGAGCTCGCCGTCGCCCGCGCCGGCGGGTACACCATCGACTCGCTGCTGCCCGGCGTCCGGTACGAGGAACTCGACGGCGAGCACGAGATCGCGCCGGGCGTGCTGATCGTGCCCACGCCCGGCCACACCGAGGGCCATCAGTCGCTCGTCCTCGACCACGGCGACCGGATCACGGTCCTCGCCGGCCAGGCGTACGACTTCGCCCACGAGTTCGGGAGCCCGTACCTCCCCTGGCTCGACCGGCTCGGCGAGCTCGCCGACGGCCGTCCCGCGCGTGTCCTGTTCGCCCATGACCACGACCTTTGGGAAGGTGTGCTGCCACCGCCCCGGTAGCCTGTGCGCCCGTGACCGAAACCCTGATCTGGACCGTCGTCGCGCTGATCCTCATCGGCGTCTATCTGAGCTGGACCGCCGGACGGCTCGACCGGCTGCACTCGCGCATCGACGCCGCCCGCGCCGCCCTGGACGCGCAGCTCCTGCGCCGGGCCTCGGTCACCCAGGAGCTCGCCACCTCCGGCGTCCTCGACCCGGCCGCCTCGATCGTGCTGTACGAGGCCGCGCACGCGGCCCGGCAGGCGGAGGAGGACCACCGGGAGGTCGCCGAGAGCGAGCTGAGCCAGGCGCTGCGGGCCGTCTTCGGCGCGCCCGAGCAGGTGGAGCTCGTACGGGAGGCGCCCGGCGGCGAGGAGGCCGCGGGGGAGCTGGCCGCGGCCGTCCGCCGGGTGCCGATGGCCCGCCGCTTCCACAACGACGCCGTCCGGGCCGCCCGCGCCCTGCGCCGCCACCGCAAGGTCCGCTGGTTCCGGCTCGCGGGCCACGCCCCCTTCCCGTTGGCCTTCGAAATGGACGACGAGCCGCCCGCGGCCCTTGCCGATCGTCCGACCTGACGCTCGTCACCTGGGAAAACGATCCACCGGGTCCACATTGGCCCTTGATGTGGACCACGGGTGGCCTGTTTCCTCGTCTTGTCGTCAACCCCCGTTGTCACGAGTGAGGTATCCGTGTCCACCACGCCTTCCACCAACTTCCAGTCCCCCGAGACCGGCACCGCGCGCGTCAAGCGCGGCATGGCCGAGCAGCTCAAGGGCGGCGTGATCATGGACGTGGTCAACGCCGAGCAGGCGAAGATCGCCGAGGACGCCGGCGCCGTGGCCGTCATGGCCCTGGAGCGGGTCCCCGCGGACATCCGCAAGGACGGCGGCGTCGCCCGCATGTCCGACCCGAACATGATCGAAGAGATCATCGGCGCGGTCTCCATCCCGGTCATGGCCAAGTCCCGCATCGGCCACTTCGTCGAGGCCCAGGTCCTGCAGTCCCTCGGTGTCGACTACATCGACGAGTCCGAGGTCCTGACCCCGGCCGACGAGATCAACCACTCCGACAAGTGGGCCTTCACGACCCCCTTCGTCTGTGGTGCCACCAACCTGGGCGAGGCCCTGCGCCGCATCGCCGAGGGCGCGGCCATGATCCGCTCCAAGGGCGAGGCCGGCACCGGCAACGTCGTCGAGGCCGTCCGCCACCTGCGCCAGATCAAGAACGAGATCGCCAAGCTGCGCGGCTTCGACAACAACGAGCTGTTCGCCGCCGCCAAGGAGCTGCGCGCCCCGTACGAGCTCGTCAAGGAGGTCGCCGAGCTCGGCAAGCTGCCGGTCGTGCTGTTCTCCGCCGGTGGTGTCGCCACCCCCGCCGACGCCGCGCTCATGCGCCAGCTCGGCGCCGAGGGCGTCTTCGTCGGCTCCGGCATCTTCAAGTCAGGCGACCCGGCCAAGCGCGCCGCCGCCATCGTGAAGGCCACCACCTTCTACGACGACCCGAAGGTCATCGCGGACGCCTCCCGCAACCTGGGCGAGGCCATGGTCGGCATCAACTGCGACACCCTCCCCGAGTCCGAGCGCTACGCGAACCGGGGCTGGTAAGCACCCATGAGCACGCCCGTGATCGGTGTCCTGGCCCTCCAGGGCGACGTACGGGAGCACCTGATCGCCCTGGCCGCGGCGGACGCCGTGGCCAGGCCGGTCCGGCGCCCCGAGGAGCTCGCCGAGGTCGACGGCCTGGTCGTCCCCGGCGGTGAGTCCACCACCATCTCCAAGCTGGCCGCCCTCTTCGGCCTGATGGAGCCGCTGCGCGAGCGCATCGCCGCCGGCATGCCCGTGTACGGCACCTGCGCCGGCCTGATCATGCTCGCCGACAAGATCCTCGACCCGCGCTCGGGCCAGGAGACCTTCGGCGGCATCGACATGATCGTCCGCCGCAACGCCTTCGGTCGGCAGAACGAGTCCTTCGAGGCCGGCGTCACCGTGGCGGGCATCGACTCCCCCGTCGAGGGCGTCTTCATCCGCGCCCCGTGGGTGGAGTCGGTCGGCGCCCAGGTCGAGGTGCTCGCCGAGCACGAGGGCCACATCGTCGCCGTCCGTCAGGGCCGCGCCCTCGCCACCTCCTTCCACCCCGAACTCACCGGCGACCACCGCATCCACGAGCTGTTCGTGAACATGGTGCGCGCGGAACGGTGACGCGATCCCGGTAGGATCTCTGGGGTTCGTTCAAGAAGTTGGTTACGCGAAGGAGACAGGCAGATGTCCGGCCACTCTAAATGGGCTACGACGAAGCACAAGAAGGCCGTGATCGACGCCAAGCGCGGCAAGCTCTTCGCGAAGCTGATCAAGAACATCGAGGTCGCGGCCCGGACCGGCGGTGCCGATCCGGAGGGCAACCCGACGCTCTACGACGCCATCCAGAAGGCGAAGAAGAGCTCGGTCCCCAACAAGAACATCGACTCCGCGGTCAAGCGCGGCGGCGGCCTCGAGGCCGGCGGCGTCGACTACCAGACGATCATGTACGAGGGCTACGGTCCGAACGGCGTCGCGGTGCTCATCGAGTGCCTCACCGACAACCGCAACCGCGCCGCCTCCGACGTGCGCGTCGCCATGACCCGCAACGGCGGCTCCATGGCCGACCCGGGCTCGGTCTCGTACCTGTTCAACCGCAAGGGCGTCATCGTGCTCCCCAAGGGCGAGCTGTCCGAGGACGACGTCCTGGAGTCGGTGCTCGAGGCCGGCGCCGAGGAGGTCAACGACCTCGGCGAGTCCTTCGAGATCATCAGCGAGGCCACCGACCTGGTCGCGGTCCGCACCGCCCTCCAGGAAGCCGGCATCGACTACGACTCGGCCGAGTCCAGCTTCGTCCCGAGCATGCAGGTCGAGCTCGACGAGGAGGGCGCGCGCAAGATGTTCAAGCTGATCGACGCCCTGGAGGACAGCGACGACGTGCAGAACGTCTTCGCCAACTTCGACGTCAGCGACGAGGTCATGGAGAAGGTCGACGCCTGATCGCGGTCTTCTCAGCAGCGGGCCGACGGGACACACACCCCGTCGGCCCGCTGCGTTGTCAGTGCCGGCCGATACCCTGCACAAACAGACTTGCGACAGGGAAGACCGGAAAGGGGGCGTCGTGCGCGTACTCGGGGTGGACCCCGGACTGACCCGCTGCGGCGTCGGCGTCGTCGAGGGCGTCGCCGGCCGGCCCCTGACCATGCTCGGCGTCGGCGTCGTCCGCACGGCGGCGGAGGACGACATCGGCATGCGCCTGGTCGGCATCGAGCGCGGCATCGAGGAGTGGCTCGACCGCTTCTCGCCCGAACTCGTCGCCGTGGAGCGGGTGTTCAGCCAGCACAACGTGCGCACGGTGATGGGCACGGCCCAGGCCAGCGCGGTCGCCATGCTCTGCGCCTCCCGGCGCGGCATCCCCGTCGCCCTGCACACCCCCAGCGAGGTCAAGGCCGCCGTCACCGGCAGCGGCCGCGCCGACAAGGCCCAGGTCGGGGCCATGGTGACCCGACTGCTCCGGCTCTCCGCCCCGCCCAAGCCGGCCGACGCCGCCGACGCCCTCGCCCTCGCCATCTGCCACATCTGGCGGGCCCCCGCCCAGAACCGTCTGCAGCAGGCCGTCGCCCAGAACCGTCTCCAGCAGGCCGCCGCCCGGCACGCCTCCGCAGTGAAAGGCCGAACCCGATGATCGCCTTCGTCAGCGGCCCCGTCGCCGCCCTCGCCCCCACGACCGCCGTCGTCGAGGTCGGAGGAGTGGGCATGGCCGTCCAGTGCACCCCGAACACCATCGCCGGCCTGCGCCTCGGCGAGCACGCCCGGCTCGCCACCTCCCTCGTCGTCCGCGAGGACTCCCTCACCCTGTACGGCTTCGCCGACGACGACGAGCGGCAGGTCTTCGAGCTCCTCCAGACCGCCAGCGGCGTCGGCCCCCGCCTCGCCCAGGCCATGCTCGGGGTGCACAGCCCCGACGCGCTGCGCCTCGCCGTCTCCACCGGCGACGAGAAGGCCCTCACCGCCGTCCCCGGCATCGGCAAGAAGGGTGCCCAGAAGCTCCTCCTCGAACTGAAGGACAAGCTCGGCGCCCCGCTGGGCAGCAGCGGCCTGGTCGGCGCCCAGCGCGCCGCCGCCTCCGGCCCCGCCCCGTGGACCGAGCAGCTGTCCGCCGCCCTGATCGGCCTCGGCTACGCGAGCCGTGAGGCCGAGGAGGCCGTCAGCGCCGTCACCCCGCAGGCCGAGGCCGCCCTCGCCGAGACCGGCACCGCCCCCGTACCGCAGCTGCTCCGCGCCGCCCTGCAGACCCTCAACCGGGCCCGCTGACCTCCCGTACGAAGGAAGACCATCAACGTGAACTGGGACGACGACAGCACCGCCGAGCCGGACGCGCGCATCGTCGGCGCCTCCGCGGAGGGCGACGACCAGGCCGTCGAGGCGGCCCTGCGCCCCAAGGACCTCAGCGAGTTCGTCGGCCAGGAAAAGGTCCGCCAGCAGCTCGACCTGGTCCTCAAGGCCGCCCGCCAGCGCGGCGCCACCGCCGACCACGTGCTGCTCTCCGGCGCTCCAGGCCTCGGCAAGACCACCCTCTCGATGATCATCGCCGCCGAGATGAACGCGCCGATCCGCATCACCTCCGGCCCCGCCATCCAGCACGCCGGCGACCTCGCCGCGATCCTCTCCTCCCTCCAGGAGGGCGAGATCCTCTTCCTCGACGAGATCCACCGGATGTCCCGGCCCGCCGAGGAGATGCTCTACATGGCGATGGAGGACTTCCGGGTCGACGTCATCGTCGGCAAGGGTCCCGGCGCCACCGCCATCCCGCTCGAACTCCCGCCCTTCACCCTGGTCGGCGCCACCACCCGGGCCGGACTCCTGCCGCCCCCGCTGCGGGACCGCTTCGGCTTCACCGGCCACATGGAGTTCTACGACCCGTCCGAGCTCCAGCGCGTGATCCACCGCTCCGCCGGACTCCTCGACGTCGAGATCGACCCCGACGGCGCCGCCGAGATCGCCGGCCGCTCCCGCGGCACGCCCCGCATCGCCAACCGCCTGCTGCGCCGGGTCCGCGACTACGCCCAGGTCAGGGCCGACGGAGTGATCACCCGGGAGATCTCCGAGGCGGCCCTCAGCGTGTACGAGGTGGACAGCCGCGGCCTCGACCGGCTCGACCGCGCGGTCCTGGAGGCCCTGCTCAAGCTCTTCGGCGGCGGACCGGTCGGCCTGTCCACCCTCGCGGTCGCCGTGGGAGAGGAGCGCGAGACCGTCGAGGAGGTCGCCGAACCCTTCCTCGTACGAGAGGGTCTGCTGGCCCGGACACCCCGCGGCCGGGTCGCCACCCCGGCGGCGTGGACACACCTCGGACTCGTTCCGCCGCAGGCAGCGGGCCCGGGCGGCGCGGGGAACGCCGTGGGAACGGGACAACAGGGGCTCTTCGGGGCGTGACGGTGCGGACACTCGCCCGGACCGGAACCGCGGTGCGATGCTGGACGTTGTTCCATCGATGCGGACTCGCCTAGACTCCGCCGATGCCGCCCTTTCCGGTCGGCGCACCCACCCCCGAAGATCAGGCCGCGGGCTCTCCGCGACCGTGCGAAGGAAACCCGTCCCGTGAGCATCGTGACCCTCCTCCCCTTCATCGTCCTCATCGGGGCCATGTTCCTGATGACCCGCTCTGCCAAGAAGAAGCAGCAGGCGGCGGCGCAGATGCGCAACGAGATGCAGCCCGGCACCGGCGTGCGGACGATCGGGGGGATGTACGCCACCGTCAAGGAGATCGGCGACGAGACCGTTCTCCTGGAGGTCGCGCCGGGCGTGCACGCGGTCTACGCCAAGAACGCGATCGGCGCGGTCCTCGAGGACTCCGAGTACAACCGGATCGTCCACGGCGACGACGAGGAGTCGGACGCCGACACCGTCGTCCCGGACGACGCCTCCTCGCTGACCGAGGCCGCCGAGGACACGCAGACCGTCGAGGACGCGCCGAAGGCCGACCTGACGAAGAAGTCGGACGCGGCCGAGACCGACGCCGAGGGTCAGAAGGACGGCAAGGCCGACGGCGAGACCGACGCGAAGTAGTCGCGGCCGGGGACCGCGCGCACGCCCACCGGCGTGCACGGTCCCCGGAACGGGTTCCACGTCTGCGGGGGCAGGTCCCCACACACACTTCGTGGCCGTCTCACGCATACCCGGCGTGAGGCGGTTGGACAGGGAGATACGACAGGTGGCAGCACCGAAGAAGGGCCGAAGGCCGGCGGGGGGACAGAGCCGTCCGGGCCGCGCCCTGGCACTCATCCTGATCGCCATGGTCGCGCTCACCGGCGGGATGTTCTGGTCGGGGCACACCACCCCGCGCCTCGGCATCGACCTCGCCGGCGGCACGTCGATCACGCTCAAGGCGAAGGCCGAGCCCGGCCAGGAGTCGGCGGTCAACGAGACCAACATGAACACGGCGGTCGGCATCATCGAGCGCCGTGTCAACGGTCTGGGTGTCTCCGAGGCCGAGGTTCAGACGCAGGGCGCCGAGAACATCATCGTCAACATCCCTCGCGGGACGAACGAGAAGCAGGCCCGCGAGCAGGTCGGCACCACCGCCCAGCTCTACTTCCGGCCCGTTCTCGCCGTGACGAGCGGCGCGCCCCAGACGGCACCGAGCGCCACGCCTTCGGGCAAGCCCTCGGGCTCGCCGAAGCCGTCCTCCTCCGCCTCCTCCGGCGCGACGGTGGGTGAGAAGTCGGCCACCCCGACGGCCACCGCCTCCACCCAGGGCCGCGCGCTCACCGAGGCCCTCAAGGCCCCCAGCCCGACGCCCACCGCGAGCTCCTCGTCCTCCGCGAAGCCGAAGGCCACGGGGACCCCGAAGCCCGACCCCGCGACTGCGGCGCTGGAGCAGAAGTTCACCGCCCTGAACTGCCTCGACCCCAAGGCCCGCGCCGCCGCCGGCCAGGGCGTCAAGTCCTCCGAGCCCACCGTGGCCTGTGGCGAGGACGCCCCGGGCGTCTGGTCGAAGTACCTCCTCGGCCCGGCCGAGGTCAGCGGCAAGGACGTCGACGACGCCAAGGGCGTCTTCGACCAGCGGCGCGGCATGTGGATCGTCACCATGGACTTCACGGACAGCGGCTCCAAGAAGTTCCAGTCGATCACCAGCAAGCTCTCCCAGCAGGCCGACCCGCAGAACCGCTTCGCGATCGTCCTGGACGGCGACGTCGTCTCGGCGCCCTCCGTGCGCCAGACCCTCAGCGCCAGCGCGGAGATCTCCGGCAGCTTCAACCAGCAGACCGCCCAGGACCTCGGCAACATCCTGTCCTACGGCGCCCTGCCCCTCACGTTCCAGACCCAGAGCGTCGACACCGTCACCGCCGCGCTCGGCGGGGACCAGCTGCAGGCGGGTCTCCTCGCCGGTGCCATCGGCCTCGGCCTGGTCATCATCTACCTGGTCGCCTACTACCGCGGCCTGTCGCTGATCGCCATCCTCAGCCTCGGCGTCTCGGCGCTCCTCACCTACGTGCTCATGGCCCTGCTCGGCCCGGCCATCGGCTTCGCGCTGAACCTGCCGGCCGTCTGCGGCGCCATCGTCGCCATCGGCATCACCGCGGACTCGTTCATCGTCTACTTCGAGCGCATCCGCGACGAGCTCCGCGAGGGCCGCACGCTCCGCCCGGCCGTCGAGCGCGCCTGGCCGCGCGCCCGCCGCACGATCCTGGTCTCCGACTTCGTGTCGTTCCTGGCCGCGGCCGTGCTGTTCATCGTCACCGTCGGCAAGGTCCAGGGCTTCGCGTTCACGCTCGGCCTGACCACCCTGCTCGACATCGTCGTGGTGTTCCTCTTCACCAAGCCGGTCATGACGCTGCTCGCCCGGACCAAGTTCTTCGGCAACGGCCACAAGTGGTCCGGTCTGGACCCGAAGCGGCTCGGCGCCAAGCCGCCGCTGCGCCGCACCCGCCGTGCCCACGCCCCCGTCGACGCGAAGGAGGCGTGAGATGTCGAAGCTCGGCGATCTCGGCGCCCGGCTCCACCGCGGTGAGGTCGGTTACGACTTCATCGGCAACCGCAAGATCTGGTATGGCCTGTCCATCCTGATCACCATCACCGCCATCGTCGCCCTGGCCGTCCGCGGCCTCAACATGGGCATCGAGTTCCAGGGCGGCGCCGTCTTCACCACCCCGAAGACCGCCGTCTCCGTCAGCCAGGCCCAGGATTACGCGGAGAAGGCCTCCGGCCACGACGCGATCGTCCAGGAGCTCGGCAGCGGCTCCCTGCGCATCCAGGTCGGCGGTCTCGACACCGCCAAGTCCGACCAGGTCCGCGCAGAGCTCGCCAAGGACCTGAACGTCCCCGAGGACAAGATCGCGGCCGAGCTCGTCGGCCCCAGCTGGGGTGAGCAGATCGCCACCAAGGCCTGGACCGGCCTCGGGGTCTTCATGATCCTCGTGGTGATCTACCTGGCCATCGCCTTCGAGTGGAGAATGGCGGTCGCGGCACTCGTCGCCCTCATCCACGACCTCACGATCACGGTGGGCATCTACTCACTGGTCGGCTTCGAGGTCACCGTGGGTACGGTCATCGGTCTGCTGACGATCCTCGGTTACTCGCTGTACGACACCGTCGTCGTCTTCGACTCCCTCAAGGAGCAGACGAAGGACATCACCAAGCAGACCCGCTACACCTACAGCGAGCTGGCCAACCGCTCGATCAACGGCACCCTGGTCCGTTCGATCAACACCACCGTCGTCGCGCTGCTGCCGGTCGCCGGCCTGCTCTTCATCGGTGGCGGCGTCCTCGGCGCCGGCATGCTCAACGACATCTCGCTGTCGCTGTTCGTGGGTCTCGCCGCCGGCGCGTACTCCTCGATCTTCATCGCCACCCCGCTCGTGGCGGACCTCAAGGAGCGCGAGCCGTCGATCAAGGCGCTCAAGAAGCGCATCCTGGCCAAGCGCGCCGGCGCCGCCGCCAAGGGCGAGCCGCTGGACGCGGCGGGCGACCCGTCCGCCGAGACCGCCGTCGTGGGCCCCCGGGCCGGCCGCCGCGGCGCCCAGGAGCACCGAGGATGACCGCGGAGACCCAGGACGTCGCCGAGCTCCTGCTCAGCCGCATCCGTGACGTCCCCGACTACCCGAAGCCGGGCGTGCTGTTCAAGGACATCACGCCGCTGCTCGCGGACCCGGCGGCGTTCACGGCGCTCACCGACGCCCTCGCCGGGCTGTGCTCCGCGCACGGCGCGACGAAGATCGTCGGCCTGGAGGCCCGCGGCTTCATCCTGGCCGCCCCGGTGGCCGTCCGCGCGGGCCTGGGCTTCATCCCGGTACGCAAGGCCGGCAAGCTGCCCGGGGCCACGCTCCGCCAGGCGTACGAGCTGGAGTACGGCACCGCCGAGATCGAGGTGCACGCCGAGGACCTGGCCGCGGGCGACCGCGTCATGGTCATCGACGACGTCCTCGCCACCGGCGGCACGGCCGAGGCCTCCATCGAGCTGATCCGCCGCGCGGGCGCCGAGGTCGCGGGCGTCGCCGTCCTCATGGAACTCGGCTTCCTCCCGGGCCGCGCCCGGCTGGAACCGGCCCTGAACGGCGCGCCGCTCACGGCACTCATCACGGTCTGACATCGGGGTTCACCCCGATCGGGGCGCTCCGGGGAATCCCCGGGGCGCCCCTCCGCGTTCTCCCGTACGTACCCCGCGTCGCGCGACCCTGCCCGTGCCGGAGCCATTCGAAACCCGGGCGCGTGAGCACAGCCACTCGTGGCTCGATACCATGGCCTTTCCGGGCCTGACCGGGGGACCCGGAACCGCACGAGGAGCGCTCTTGCCAGACGAGGCCCAGTCACTCTCCGCCGCGCAGCCCGACCCGAAGGCCGAAAAGGCCGCGCCGGGGACCGGCACGCCCCAGAACAAGCCAGCGGAGACCAGGCCCACGCCTGCTGCGGCTGCGCCCGCCCCCGCGCCCGCCACCCCCGAGCGGCCCGCGCCCGCCCGCTCCGGCGGCTCGTCCAACCGCGTCCGTGCCCGCCTCGCCCGGCTAGGCGTCCAGCGCTCCTCCCCGTACAACCCGGTCCTCGAACCGCTGCTGCGGATCGTCCGCTCCAACGACCCCAAGATCGAGACGGCGACGCTCCGCCAGATCGAGCGGGCCTACCAGGTCGCCGAGCGCTGGCACCGGGGCCAGAAGCGCAAGAGCGGCGACCCGTACATCACGCACCCGCTCGCCGTCACCACCATCCTCGCCGAGCTCGGCATGGACCCGGCGACCCTGATGGCCGGGCTGCTCCACGACACCGTCGAGGACACCGAGTACGGCCTGGAGGACCTGCGCCGCGACTTCGGCGACCAGGTCACGCTCCTCGTCGACGGCGTCACCAAGCTCGACAAGGTCAGGTTCGGCGAGGCCGCGCAGGCCGAGACCGTCCGCAAGATGGTCGTCGCCATGGCCAAGGACCCGCGCGTCCTGGTCATCAAGCTCGCCGACCGCCTGCACAACATGCGCACCATGCGCTACCTCAAGCGGGAGAAGCAGGAGAAGAAGGCCCGCGAGACCCTCGAGATCTACGCGCCCCTGGCCCATCGCCTGGGCATGAACACCATCAAGTGGGAGCTGGAGGACCTCGCCTTCGCGATCCTCTACCCCAAGATGTACGACGAGATCGTCCGGCTCGTCGCCGAGCGCGCCCCCAAGCGGGACGAGTACCTCGCCATAGTGACCGACGAGGTCCAGGCCGACCTGCGGGCCGCCCGGATCAAGGCCACCGTCACCGGCCGCCCCAAGCACTACTACAGCGTCTACCAGAAGATGATCGTCCGCGGCCGTGACTTCGCGGAGATCTACGACCTGGTCGGCATCCGCGTCCTCGTGGACACCGTCCGCGACTGCTACGCGGCCCTCGGCACCGTCCACGCGCGATGGAACCCGGTCCCCGGCCGGTTCAAGGACTACATCGCGATGCCGAAGTTCAACATGTACCAGTCGCTGCACACGACGGTCATCGGACCCAACGGCAAGCCCGTCGAGCTCCAGATCCGCACCTTCGACATGCACCGGCGCGCCGAGTACGGCATCGCCGCGCACTGGAAGTACAAGCAGGAGGCCGTCGCCGGCGCCTCCAAGGTGCGCACCGACGTGCCGAGGAAGACCGGCAAGGACGACCACCTCAACGACATGGCGTGGCTGCGCCAGCTCCTCGACTGGCAGAAGGAGACCGAGGACCCCGGCGAGTTCCTGGAGTCCCTGCGCTTCGACCTCTCCCGCAACGAGGTCTTCGTCTTCACGCCGAAGGGCGACGTCATCGCGCTGCCCGCCGGCGCCACCCCCGTCGACTTCTCGTACGCGGTCCACACCGAGGTCGGCCACCGCACCATAGGGGCGCGGGTCAACGGGCGGCTCGTGCCGCTCGAATCGACCCTCGACAACGGCGACCTGGTCGAGGTCTTCACCTCCAAGGCCGCCGGCGCCGGCCCCTCCCGCGACTGGCTGGGCTTCGTCAAGTCCCCGCGCGCCCGGAACAAGATCCGCGCCTGGTTCTCCAAGGAGCGCCGCGACGAGGCCATCGAGCAGGGCAAGGACGCCATCGCGCGGGCCATGCGCAAGCAGAACCTGCCGATCCAGCGGATCCTGACCGGCGACTCCCTCGTCACCCTCGCCCACGAGATGCGCTACAGCGACATCTCCTCGCTGTACGCGGCGATCGGCGAGGGCCATGTCACCGCCCAGTCCATCGTGCAGAAGCTGGTGCAGGCGCTCGGCGGCGAGGAGGCCGCCACCGAGGACATCGACGAGGCAGCCCCGCCGACCCGCGGCCGCTCCAAGCGCCGCTCCAGCGCCGACCCCGGCGTCGTCGTCAAGGGCGTCGAGGACGTCTGGGTGAAGCTGGCCCGCTGCTGCACCCCGGTGCCCGGCGACCCGATCATCGGCTTCGTCACCCGCGGCAGCGGCGTGTCCGTGCACCGCAGCGACTGCGTCAACGTCGAGTCGCTGTCCCGGGAGCCCGAGCGGATCCTGGACGTCGAATGGGCGCCCACCCAGTCCTCGGTCTTCCTCGTCGCCATCCAGGTCGAGGCCCTGGACCGCTCCCGGCTCCTCTCGGACGTCACCCGCGTCCTCTCGGACCAGCACGTCAACATCCTCTCGGCGGCCGTCCAGACCTCCCGCGACCGGGTGGCCACCTCCCGCTTCACCTTCGAGATGGGCGACCCGAAGCACCTCGGCCACGTCCTGAAGGCCGTGCGGGGCGTGGAGGGCGTCTACGACGTCTACCGCGTGACCAGCGCCCGGCGCCCGTAGCGTGACCAGCGCCAGGCACCCCCCTGGCGGCGCACACGAGGAAGGCCCCCGGCACGGAGCCGGGGGCCTTCCTCGTACAGCAGGGGTCGGGGCATCAGCCGCCGAACTCCTCCAGGCCCTTCAGAGCCTGGTCGAGCAGGGCCTGACGGCCCTCCAGCTCACGCGCCAGCTTGTCGGCCTTGGCGTCGTTGCCGGCGGCGCGGGCAGCGTCGATCTGCTTGCGCAGCTTCTCGACGGCGTCCTGGAGCTGGCCGGTCAGACCCGCGGCACGCGCACGCGCCTCCGGGTTCGTCCGGCGCCACTCGGCCTCCTCGGCCTCCTGGATCGCCCGCTCCACCGCGTGCATCCGGCCCTCGACCTTGGGACGGGCGTCACGCGGGACGTGGCCGATGGCCTCCCAGCGCTCGTTGAGGGAACGGAAGGCCGCACGCGCCGCCTTCAGGTCCGTCACGGGCACCAGCTTCTCGGCCTCGGACGCGAGCTCCTCCTTCAGCTTGAGGTTCTCGGTCTGCTCCGCGTCCCGCTCGGCGAAGACCTCGCCGCGCGCCGCGAAGAAGACGTCCTGGGCGCCGCGGAAGCGGTTCCACAGGTCGTCCTCGTGCTCGCGCTGGGCGCGGCCGGCGGCCTTCCAGTCCGCCATCAGCTCGCGGTAGCGGGCCGCCGTGTTGCCCCAGTCCGTGGAGTTCGACAGCGACTCCGCCTCGGCGACCAGACGCTCCTTCACCTTGCGGGCGTCCTCGCGCTGGGCGTCCAGCGACGCGAAGTGGGCCTTGCGGCGCTTCGAGAACGCCGAGCGGGCGTGCGAGAAGCGGTGCCACAGCTCGTCGTCGGACTTGCGGTCGAGCCGGGGAAGGCCCTTCCAGGTGTCCACGAGCGCCCGCAGCCGCTCGCCCGCGGAGCGCCACTGCTCGCTCTGGGCCAGCTCCTCGGCCTCGGTGACGAGCTTCTCCTTGGCGGCACGTGCCTCGTCGGTCTGCTTGGCCTTCTGGGCCTTGCGCTCCTCGCGGCGCGAGTCGACCGTCTCGACGAGCTTGTCGAGACGGGTCGCGAGCGCGGCCAGGTCGCCGACGGCGTGGTGCTCGTCGACCTGCTGCCGGATGTGCTCGATCGCCGCGGTGGCGTCCTTCGCCGAGAGGTCGGTGGTCCTCACCCGCTTCTCGAGGAGGCCGATCTCGACAACCAAGCCCTCGTACTTGCGCTCGAAGTAGGCCAGGGCCTCCTCAGGGGTGCCGGCCTGCCACGATCCGACGACCTTCTCGCCCTCGGCCGTCCGCACGTACACGGTGCCCGTCTCGTCGACGCGGCCCCACGGGTCGCTGCTCACAGCGCCTCCTCACCATGATGCCGTCGCGGGGTCGTACCCCCCGGGCATCGTCCACAGTTTCCCGGCGGGCCTCGCCCGCCTTCCGCAGCGCGGCCGACGGCCCACGCTGCACAACGCCAATCTAGGCGAACGGCGGCCCGGCTGTCCGCACTCAGCGCGACCGAGATTCGGCGGTCGCGCGTGCGTGCGGACGAGCGGGCTCACTTCTTCGCGACGGTCGCCCTCGCGATGGTGACGGGCTTCTTCGGAGCGCCGTCCGTCGCGCCGCCCTCGACGCCCGCCTTCGCCACGTCCTGGACCGTCTTGAGGCCGGCCGCGTCGATCTTCCCGAAGGGGGTGTAGGTCGGCGGCAGCTTGGTGTCCTTGTAGACGAGGAAGAACTGCGAGCCGCCGGAGCCCGGCTGGCCGGTGTTGGCCATGGCGACGGTGCCGGCAGGGAAGGTCACGGTGCCGTCCGCGCCCGCCTTGCCGAGGGCGCCCAGGTTCTCGTCGGGGATCGTGTAGCCGGGGCCGCCGGTGCCGTCGCCCTTGGGGTCGCCGCACTGGAGCACGTAGATGCCCTGGGTCGTGAGGCGGTGGCACTTGGTCCCGTCGAAGTACTTCTTGTCGGCGAGGTGCTGGAAGGAGTTCACCGTGTGCGGGGTCTTCGCCGCGTCCATGGTGATCGTGATGTCGCCCTCGTTCGTCTTCAGGGCCATCGCGTACGTGGCCTTCGTGTCCACGGTCAGCTTCGGCTCCGGGCTCTTCGACTCGCTCTCCGTGGGCGTCGGGGTGCCGGTCGGGTTCTCGCCCGCCGCGCTGTCCGAGCCCTTCGAGGAGCCGTCCGTCAGCGCCACGGAGGCGTACACGGCGCCGCCCGCGGCCAGGACCACCGCGAGGGCGGCCGCGATGACGGTGTTGCGGCGCTTCGCCTTGCGCCGGTTCTCCTCCCGCCGCTGCTGCTGCCGCGCGTACTTCTCCCTGGCAAGCTGCCGCCGCCGCTGATCGCTGGTGACCACCGGGTCCGCTCCTTGTCGCTCGTCTGTTCCCGGCCTGGCCGGATGTGCCCGTACCGTATACGGGTTGGCTGTGGAAGCGGCACCGCCGGTAGGCTCTGATCTGCCGCATTCCGTGATTTCCGCGCCTCGTGCCGGACGACCTTAAGGACGAACGTGCTGATTGCCGGGTTCCCCGCCGGGGCCTGGGGGACCAACTGCTACCTGGTCGCCCCCGCCGCAGGCGAGGAGTGCGTGATCATCGACCCCGGCCACCAGGCCGCGCAGGGTGTCGAGGAGACGCTGAAGAAGCATCGGCTCAAGCCCGTCGCCGTCGTCCTCACCCATGGACACATCGACCACGTCGCCTCCGTCGTTCCGGTGTGCGGCGCTCATGACGTCCCCGCGTGGATCCACCCGTCCGACCGCTACATGATGAGCGACCCGGAGAAGGCCCTCGGCCGCTCCATCGGGATGCCCCTCATGGGCGAGCTGACCGTGGGAGAGCCCGACGACGTGCGCGAGCTCACCGACGGCGCCCGGCTGAAGCTCGCCGGTCTGGAGTTCTCCGTCGCCCACGCGCCCGGTCATACCAAGGGGTCGGTGACCTTCCGGATGCCCGAGACCACGGAGATCCCCTCCGTGTTCTTCTCCGGAGATCTGCTGTTCGCCGGCTCCATCGGACGCACCGACCTTCCCGGCGGTGACATGGACGAGATGCTCGCGTCGCTGGCCCGCGTGTGCCTGCCGCTCGACAACTCGACCGTGGTCCTGTCGGGACACGGTCCCCAGACGACCATCGGCCAGGAGCGCGCCACGAACCCCTATCTGCGGGACGTGGCCGCCGGCCTCGGGAGCACGGACGCTCCCCGACGAGGAATGTGACGAGATTTTCGTGAGCAGCTTCAAGGCCCCCAAGGGCACGTACGACCTGATCCCGCCGTTCTCCGCGAAGTACCTGGCGGTCCGTGACGCGATCTCCGCGCCGCTGCGGAAGTCCGGCTACGGCTACGTCGAGACCCCCGGCTTCGAGGACGTCAACCTGTTCGCCCGCGGTGTCGGCGAGTCCACCGACATCGTCACCAAGGAGATGTACGCCTTCGAGACCAAGGGCGGCGACAAGCTCGCCCTGCGCCCCGAGGGCACCGCCTCCGTCCTGCGCGCCGCCCTGGAGGCGAACCTGCACAAGCAGGGCAACCTCCCCGTGAAGCTCTGGTACTCCGGCTCGTACTACCGCTACGAGCGCCCGCAGAAGGGCCGCTACAGGCACTTCTCCCAGGTCGGCGCCGAGGCGATCGGCGCCGAGGACCCGGCGCTGGACGCCGAGCTGATCATCCTGGCCGACGAGGCGTACCGCGCCCTCGGCCTGCGGAACTTCCGCATCCTGCTGAACTCGCTCGGCGACAAGGAGTGCCGCCCCGTCTACCGCGAGGCCCTGCAGGCCTTCCTGCGCGGTCTCGACCTCGACGAGGAGACCCTGCGCCGCGCCGAGATCAACCCGCTGCGCGTCCTCGACGACAAGCGGGCCGACGTCCAGAAGCAGCTGGTCGACGCCCCGCTCCTGCGCGACTACCTGTGCGACGCGTGCAAGGCGTACCACGAGGAGGTGCGCGCCCTGATCACCGCGGCGGGCGTCGTCTTCGAGGACGACCCGAAGCTGGTGCGCGGCCTGGACTACTACACCCGGACCACCTTCGAGTTCGTGCACGACGGTCTCGGCTCGCAGTCCGCGGTCGGCGGCGGCGGCCGCTACGACGGCCTCTCCGAGATGATCGGCGGCCCCGCGCTGCCGTCGGTGGGCTGGGCGCTCGGCGTGGACCGCACGGTCCTCGCCCTGGAGGCGGAGGGCGTCGAGCTCGACATCCCCGCGGCCACCAGCGTCTTCGCCGTCGCCCTCGGCGAGGAGGCCCGCCGCCTCCTCTTCGGCAAGGTCACCGAGCTCCGCAGGGCCGGCGTCGCCGCCGACTTCTCCTTCGGCGGCAAGGGCCTCAAGGGCGCCATGAAGGACGCCAACCGCTCGGGCGCCCGCCTCGCCGTCGTCGCCGGTGAGCGCGACCTCGCCGAGGGCGTCGTGCAGCTCAAGGACATGGAGTCCGGCGAGCAGCAGGCCGTCGCCGTGGACGGTCTCGTCGAGGCCGTACGGGCCAAGCTGGCCTGATCTGCCGTACGGAAGGGCCCGGACCACACCGTGGTCCGGGCCCTTTCCCATCCCGCTCCTTATCCCGCGCGAACGGCCGGACGACAGGTCCGTGTTGCAGAATGACCGTGCCCACAAGGCCGGTCGAGCGAGGGAAAAGGTGGCATGGCGAAGGCAGCGGTGGACGAGATCGGGTCCGGCCGGGACGGCGGCGGCACGATCGGGGCGAGCCGGGCCTTCTCCTGGCTCCTCGTGATCACCGGAGCGGCCGGACTGCTCGCCGCCTGGGTCATCACCATCGACAAGTTCAAGCTCCTCGAGGACCCCAACTTCACGCCGGGCTGCAGCCTCAACCCGATCGTCTCCTGCGGCAACATCATGAAGAGCGAGCAGGCCTCGGTCTTCGGCTTCCCGAACCCGATGCTCGGCCTCGTCACGTACGCCATGGTGGTCGCGATCGGCGTGGGCCTGCTCGCCGGAGCCCGCTACCGCCGCTGGTACTGGCTCGGCCTCAACGCCGGAACGCTCTTCGGGGTCGGCTTCTGCACCTGGCTGATGTACCAGTCGCTGTACGAGATCAACTCGCTCTGCCTGTGGTGCTGCCTGGCCTGGACCGCCACCATCGTCATGTTCTGGTACGTGACCTCGCACAACGTGCGCCGGGGTGTCATCCCCGCCCCCGGCGGCCTGAAGACCTTCTTCGACGAGTTCACCTGGATCCTGCCCGTCCTGCACATCGGGATCATCGGCATGCTGATCCTGACCCGCTGGTGGGACTTCTGGACGAGCTGACGCGGATCCGGACTGTCGGTGCGGTGACCTAGGCTTCATCACTGTGGAGCCCGACCTCTTTACCGCAGCAGCCGAAGACCGCCAGGAGAAGGACCCGTCCAGCAGCCCCCTGGCCGTCCGGATGCGCCCCCGCACCCTCGACGAGGTGGTGGGCCAGCAGCATCTGCTCAAGCCCGGCTCGCCGCTGCGCCGGCTCGTCGGCGACGGGGACGGCGGCCCCGCCGGCGCCTCCTCGGTGATCCTCTGGGGGCCGCCGGGGATCGGGAAGACGACCCTGGCGTACGTCGTCTCGAAGGCCACGAACAAGCGCTTCGTGGAGCTCTCCGCGATCACCGCAGGCGTCAAGGAGGTCCGGGCCGTCATCGACGGCGCCCGGCGCGCGGTCGGCGGCTTCGGCAAGGAGACCGTCCTCTTCCTCGACGAGATCCACCGCTTCTCCAAGGCCCAGCAGGACTCGCTCCTGCCGGCCGTCGAGAACCGCTGGGTGACGCTGATCGCCGCCACCACGGAGAACCCGTACTTCTCCGTGATCTCCCCGCTCCTCTCCCGCTCCCTGCTCCTCACCCTGGAGCCGCTGACCGACGAGGACCTGAAGGGCCTGATGGCCCGGGCCCTCACCGACGAGCGGGGACTCGGCGGGGCCGTGACCCTGCCGGAGGACGCCGAGGCGCACCTCCTGCGCGTCGCCGGCGGCGACGCCCGGCGGGCCCTGACCGCGCTGGAGGCGGCGGCGGGCGCGGCGATCGCCAAGGGCGAGGCCGAGATCACCCTCCAGACCGTGGAGGAGACCGTCGACCGCGCGGCCGTGAAGTACGACCGGGACGGCGACCAGCACTACGACGTGGCGAGCGCGCTCATCAAGTCGATCCGCGGCTCGGACGTGGACGCGGCCCTGCACTACCTGGCGCGGATGATCGAGGCGGGGGAGGACCCGCGCTTCATCGCCCGCCGACTGATGATCTCCGCGAGCGAGGACATCGGCCTCGCCGACCCGAACGCCCTGCCGATCGCCGTCGCCGCCGCCCAGGCCGTCGCCATGATCGGCTTCCCCGAGGCGGCCCTCACCCTGAGCCACGCCACCATCGCCCTGGCCCTGGCCCCGAAGTCGAACGCGGCGACGACCGCGATCGGCGCCGCCCTCGCCGATGTGCGGGGCGGCCTGGCGGGCGCGGTCCCGCCGCACCTGCGCGACGGCCACTACAAGGGCGCGGCCAAGCTCGGCCACGCCCAGGGCTATGTGTACCCGCACGACGTGCCGGGCGGCATCGCGGCCCAGCAGTACGCCCCGGACACGATCCACGGCCGCCGGTACTACGAGCCCACCCGCTACGGCGCGGAGGCGAGATACGCGGACGTGGTGGAGCGGGTCCGCGAGCGCCTGAAGGGCGAGGGCGGCTGAGGGCGGTGCGAGCGCGCCCTCCGGAGCCGGTACACTGGTCCGGATCGCTGCGTCCCGTGCCCGACTCCGGTCGGCACCACCAGAACGGGACAGTCAGCCGGAGACCCGGCCCTCGGGCGGGGTTTCCAGGAGCGTCGCGCACCTTCGAAGGTGTCGCGTGCCACCCATCACCATCCGGATTCCCGGGAGCGGCGATGGGTCGTTCGCGTGCTGCACGTATGTGCCCAGACCTGGGAGCGGCTGCCCGGCAGGTCCGTCCCGTACGGACCAGACGGGTTTCCCGGGCTGCGGATGCGACCTCCCCTAACCCTGGTGAAGCCGTATTCGTACAGATAGAGAGGTTGGTTCATGCCGAACCAGTCCCGTCCCAAGGTCAAGAAGTCGCGTGCCCTCGGCATCGCGCTGACCCCCAAGGCCGTCAAGTACTTCGAGGCCCGCCCCTACCCGCCGGGCGAGCACGGCCGTGGCCGCAAGCAGAACTCGGACTACAAGGTCCGTCTGCTCGAGAAGCAGCGTCTGCGCGCCCAGTACGACATCAGCGAGCGCCAGATGGCGCGCGCCTACGACCGCGCCAAGAAGGCCGAGGGCAAGACGGGCGAGGCGCTGGTCGTCGAGCTCGAGCGTCGCCTCGACGCCCTGGTCCTGCGTTCGGGCATCGCCCGCACCATCTACCAGGCCCGCCAGATGGTCGTGCACGGTCACATCCAGGTCAACGGTGGCAAGGTCGACAAGCCGTCGTTCCGTGTCCGTCCGGACGACGTCGTCATGGTCCGCGAGCGCAGCCGCAACAAGCCGCTGTTCGAGATGGCCCGTGAGGGTGGCTTCGCCGCCGACGGCGAGACCCCGCGCTACCTGCAGGTCAACCTGAAGGCCCTGGCCTTCCGCCTCGACCGCGACCCGAACCGCAAGGAAATCCCGGTCATCTGCGACGAGCAGCTGGTCGTCGAGTACTACGCCCGCTGATCTCAGCACGGCAGTAGTACCACCCCCGCGGTGTTCAGCCCGCCGCTTCCCCGCCCTTTCCGGTGGGGGAGCCGGCGGGCTTCCGCGTTCCCGGGACCCCCGACGACCCGGCCGTACGGAACGGCCGCGGGGCCGTCGCATCCGCCGGGCCGTCGAGGGCCGCCGGATCCCGACGCCCGGCGAGCGCGCGCTCCACGACCTCGTCGAGCGAGAGGCCCCGGCCCGCCCGGACCGCGGCGCCGAACGCCTCCGCGCCCAGGGCCTCCGCCGCCCGCTGCTCGCACAGCGCCCGCGGGCCGTCGAAGGCCTCCGAGCCGAAGAGGCGGATGCCCACCGTGTCCCAGACCGGCACCGCCGCCCCCTGGAGGACCGCGGCCTCCGCCGGATCGCCCTCGCTCACCGTCACGAGCGCGAGCAGCTCGATCGCCAGGACGAGACCGACCAGGTCACGGAAGGCGTGGTTGATCGAGACGCACTCGGTGAGCAGCTCCCGCGCCTCCCCGTACGCGTCCCGGGTCCACGCCGAGAAGGCCAGGACGTACAGGGCGTAGGCCCGGGTCCAGAGCTCGCCGCGCTCCTCGCAGACCTCCCGGACCTCCCGGCAGATCGCGACCGCTCCCTCCAGATCGCCCCGGAAGGCCCGCGCCATCGCCACCTCGACCTGTCCCATGAGCACGTTGCTGCTCAGCTCGCCGAGCTCCCGGTAGGAGTCGAGCGCCCGCCCGATCAGCGACTCGGCCCGCGGCAGATCGTCCGAGAGCAGCGCGAGACAGCCCATCCGGTGCGTCGCGTACGCCTCCGCCAGCGCGTTCCGCGAGGAGCGGGCCCGCTCCCCGCACTCGTGGAGCGCCGCCACCGCCGCCGTGCCGTCCCCCTGCAGGACCGTCACGTACCCGAGCACCCACAGCGCCTTGAGCCGGGCCTCCTCGTGCCCCGACTCCAGCGCGAGCGCCCGCTCCAGCCAGTGCCGGCCCTCCGACAGGCGCCCGCAGCCCACCCAGGCGAACCAGAGCGTGCCCGCCAGGTGCTGGGCGAGGTGCGCGTCCTCGGGGAGTTCGAGACAGAGGTCGAGCGCCGCCCGCAGATTGGGCAGCGCCGCGTCCGTACAGGCCGCCACCTCCGCCTGCCGGGGGCTGAACCACTCCAGCTCGCACCAGGTGGCCAGACCCATGTACCAGTCCCGGTGCCGACGCCGCATCCGCTCCGTGTCGCCGAGCGCCGCCAGCCACTCCGCCCCGTACGCCGCGACCGTGTCCAGGAGCCGGTAGGCGGGGCCCGCGGGCGTGTCCTCCCGCGTCACCAGCGACTGCGCGAGCAGCCCCCCGAGGTGGTCCAGGACCCGCTCCGGCGGCAGCTCCCGGCCCCCGCACACGTACTCCACCGCCTCCAGGTCGAAGGGGCCGGCGAAGACGGAGAGCCGCGCCCAGAGCAGCCGCTCCTCCGGGGTGCACAGCTCGTGGCTCCAGCCGATCGCGGTGCGCAGCGTCTGATGGCGGGGGAGCACCCCGCGCCCGCCGTCCGTCAGGAGCCGGAAGCGGTCGTCGAGGCGGTGCAGCATCTGCTCGACCGAGAGGAGGGGGAGACGACCGGCCGCCAGTTCGAGGGCCAGCGGGATCCCGTCGAGCCGCCGGCACAGCTCCCGCACGGCCTCCGGCCCGCCCCCCGAAACGCTCCGCGGCCCGGCCGCCGAAGCCGCCCGCGGTCCGGCCGCCGTGAAGTCCGGCGCGCCCGGGGCCCCGGGGAGACCCCCGGTCACCGGCGCGCCCGCCTCCGCCGCCCGCTCGGCGAGGAGCGCCACCGCGTCCGCCTCGTCCATCGGGGCCAGCGGGAACACCGCCTCGCCCGCCACCCGCAGGGGCCGCCGGCCGGCCGCGAGCACGGTGAGCCCCGGCGCGTGGGCCAGGAGGTCCCGCAGCAGCGGCGCGCAGCTCTCCACCAGGTGCTCGAAGCCGTCCACCACCAGCAGCATCCGCCGCTCCGCGAGGTGCTCGACCAGCACCTCGCGCGGGGCCTTCGGGGTGTGGTCGGTCAGCCCGAGGGCCTCCACCAGGGCGTACGCGACCAGATCCGGGTCGCGCAGGGGTGCGAGCTCGGCGAGCCGGACCCCCTCGCCGTAGCGTTTCTGCGCCCCCGCGGCAGCCCGCAGCACCAGCCGCGTCTTGCCGACCCCGCCCACGCCCACGACCGTGACCAGGCGGGACGTCTCAAGGAGCGCCGTCAGTGCGGCCTGCTCGGCGGCCCGTCCGACGAACCGGTTCAGCTCCGCCGGGAGATTGCTCCGTCGCATGGGACACGGAGCGTACTCACCGGTGCGCGCTCCGTACAATCGAGATCGCGTAACTCCCGCCCCACGGGCGGTAATGCGGTACGGCAGGACAGCCCGGGCGCGATAGGGTCGGGAGACGACTTTTCACAAGGCCCAACGACAGCAGAGAGCGGTGCACAGTGACCGGTGGAGAGGTTGCCGGGATCCTGGTGGCCGTGTTCTGGGCGATCCTCGTCTCCTTCCTCGCCGTGGCACTGGTGAGGCTGGCACAGACGCTCAGGGCGACCACCAAGCTGGTGGCGGACGTGACCGAACAGGCCGTTCCCCTGCTGGCCGAAGCGTCCGCGACCGTGCGCTCGGCGCAGACCCAGCTCGACCGGGTCGACGCCATCGCCTCGGACGTCCAGGAGGTCACCTCCAACGCCTCCGCGCTCTCCACGACCGTCGCCTCCACCTTCGGCGGCCCGCTCGTCAAGGTGGCCGCCTTCGGCTACGGCGTCCGCAAGGCGCTGGGCCGGGGCCGCGAGGCGCAGGACGCGCCGCGGGCCACCGACCGCCGTACTGTGATCGTCGGCCGTACCCTGCCGTCCTCGCGACGCCGGAAGCAGAAGGGCTGAGCCGCGATGTTCCGCCGCACGTTCTGGTTCACGGCCGGCGCAGCCGCCGGCGTGTGGGCCACCGCCAAGGTCAACCGGAAGCTGAAGCAGCTGACCCCCGAGAGCCTGGCCGCCCAGGCGGCGAACAAGGCCGTCGAGACCGGGCACCGGCTCAAGGACTTCGCCCTCGACGTGAGGGCGGGCATGCTCCAGCGCGAGGCCGAGCTGGACGAGGCCCTCGGTCTGGCCGCACCCGTCGAGCCGGGCCGGGAACTCCCGGAGTCGCGCCGGAGGGCCGCGCTCGGCCCGGCCGCGCACCCGACCACCTATTCGTTTTCCAAGACGCCTACGAGTTCGTACAACCGGAATGAGGACCACTGATGGAGTCGGCTGAAATCCGCCGCCGCTGGCTGAGCTTCTTCGAGGAGCGCGGGCACAC
Organism: Streptomyces sp. TLI_105; assembly: GCF_900105415.1. GTDB lineage: Bacteria > Actinomycetota > Actinomycetes > Streptomycetales > Streptomycetaceae > Streptomyces. The sequence goes on from NZ_FNSM01000001.1 coordinate 6,741,601, forward strand.
CGTCGTCCCTTCGGCGTCGCTCATCGCGGACGACCCGACTCTGCTGCTCGTCCCCGCCGGCATGGTGCCGTTCAAGCCCTACTTCCTGGGCGAGGTCAAGCCGCCCTTCACGCGCGCCTCCAGCGTGCAGAAGTGCGTGCGCACGCCGGACATCGAGGAGGTCGGCAAGACCACCCGGCACGGCACGTTCTTCCAGATGTGCGGCAACTTCTCCTTCGGCGACTACTTCAAGGAAGGCGCCATCAAGCTCGCCTGGGAGCTGCTGACCACCCCGGTGGAGCACGGCGGCTACGGGCTGGAGCCGGAGAAGCTCTGGATCACCGTCTACCAGGAGGACGACGAGGCCGAGCAGATCTGGCGCGACGTCGTCGGCGTCCCGGCCGAGCGCATCCAGCGCCTCGGCAAGAAGGACAACTACTGGTCGATGGGCGTCCCCGGCCCCTGCGGCCCGTGCTCCGAGATCAACTACGACCGGGGCCCCGACTTCGGCGTCGAGGGCGGCCCGGCCGTCAACGACGAGCGGTACGTGGAGATCTGGAACCTGGTCTTCATGCAGTACGAGCGCGGTGAGGGCTCCGGCAAGGAGGACTTCCCGATCCTCGGCGAGCTGCCGTCGAAGAACATCGACACGGGCCTCGGCCTGGAGCGCCTGGCGATGATCCTCCAGGGCGTCCAGAACATGTACGAGACGGACACCCTCAAGGTCGTCATCGACAAGGCCACCGAGCTCACCGGCGTCGACTACGGCAAGGCCCACGACAGCGACGTCTCGCTGCGCGTGGTCGCCGACCACATGCGCACCTCCGTGATGCTCATCGGCGACGGCGTCACCCCCGGCAACGAGGGCCGCGGCTACGTGCTGCGCCGCATCATGCGCCGCGCCGTCCGCAACATGCGCCTGCTCGGCGCCACCGGCCCGGTCGTCCACGACCTCGTCACCACCGTGATCGACACGATGGGCGAGCAGTACCCGGAGCTGGTCACCGACCGCAAGCGCATCGAGACCGTCGCCCTCGCCGAAGAGGCCGCCTTCCTGAAGGCCCTCAAGGGCGGCACCAACATCCTCGACACCGCCGTCACCGAGACCAAGGCCGCCGGCGGCACCGTCCTCGCCGGCGAGAAGGCCTTCCTGCTCCACGACACCTGGGGCTTCCCGATCGACCTCACCCTGGAGATGGCCGCCGAGCAGGGCCTCTCCGTGGACGAGGACGGCTTCCGCCGCCTGATGAAGGAGCAGCGGGACCGCGCCAAGGCCGACGCCAAGGCCAAGAAGACCGGCCACGCCGACATGACCGCGTACCGGGAGATCGCCGACAGCAACGGCGCCACCCAGTTCACCGGCTACACCAACACCGAGGGCGAGACCACGATCGTCGGCCTCCTGGTGAACGGCGTCTCCTCGCCGGCCGCCTCCGAGGGCGACGAGGTCGAGGTCGTCCTCGACCGCACCCCGTTCTATGCCGAGGGCGGCGGCCAGATCGCCGACCAGGGCCGCATCAAGCTGCACAGCGGTGCCGTCATCGAGGTCCGCGACGTCCAGCAGCCGGTCCCGGGCGTCTCGGTCCACAAGGGCTCCGTGCAGGTCGGCGAGGTGACCGTGGGCGCCACCGCCTACGCCGCCATCGACGTCAAGCGCCGCCGGGCCATCGCCCGCGCCCACTCCGCCACGCACCTGACGCACCAGGCCCTGCGTGACGCGCTCGGCCCGACGGCCGCCCAGGCCGGTTCCGAGAACCAGCCCGGCCGCTTCCGCTTCGACTTCGGCTCGCCGAACGCCGTCCCCGGCGCGGTCCTCACCGACGTCGAGCAGAAGATCAACGAGGTCCTCGCGCGCGAGCTGGAGGTCCACGCCGAGGTCATGCCGATCAACGAGGCCAAGCGCCAGGGCGCCATCGCCGAGTTCGGCGAGAAGTACGGCGAGCAGGTGCGTGTCGTCACCATCGGCGACTTCTCCAAGGAGCTGTGCGGCGGCACGCACGTCGGCAACACCGCCCAGCTGGGCCTGGTGAAGCTGCTCGGCGAGTCGTCCATCGGCTCCGGCGTGCGCCGCATCGAGGCCCTCGTCGGTGTCGACGCGTACAACTTCCTCGCCAGGGAGCACACGGTCGTCGCCCAGCTCCAGGAGCTCGTCAAGGGCCGCCCGGAGGAGCTGCCGGAGAAGATCTCCACCATGCTCGGCAAGCTGAAGGACGCCGAGAAGGAGATCGAGAAGTTCCGTGCGGAGAAGGTCCTCCAGGCCGCCGCCGGTCTCGTCGACTCCGCCCGGGACATCCGCGGCGTCGCCCTCGTCACCGGGCAGGTCCCGGACGGCACCGGCGCCGACGACCTGCGCAAGCTCGTCCTGGACGTGCGCGGACGCATCTCCGGCGGCCGCCCGGCCGTCGTGGCCCTGTTCACCACCGTCAACGGCAAGCCGCTGACGGTCATCGCCACCAACGAGGCGGCCCGCGAGCGCGGCCTCAAGGCCGGCGAGCTGGTCCGCACGGCCGCCAAGACCCTCGGCGGCGGTGGCGGCGGCAAGCCGGACGTCGCCCAGGGCGGCGGTCAGAACCCGGAGGCCGTCGGCGAGGCCATCGCCGCCGTCGAGCGCCTCGTGGTGGAGACGGCGTGACGATGCGCCGCGGCCGCCGTCTCGCGGTCGACGTCGGGGACGCCCGGATCGGGGTCGCCTCGTGCGACCCCGACGGGGTCCTCGCGACGCCGGTGGAGACCGTGCCGGGACGTGACGTCCCGGCCGCCCACCGGCGGCTCCGCCAGATCGTCGAGGAGTACGAGCCGATCGAGGTCGTCGTGGGCCTGCCCCGCTCGCTCAGCGGGCGGGAGGGCCCGGCCGCGACCAAGGTCCGCGCCTTCGCCCGGGAGATGGCGAAGGGCATCGCCCCGGTGCCGGTCCGTCTCGTCGACGAGCGGATGACCACCGTCACCGCCACCCAGGGCCTGCGGGCCTCGGGCGTGAAGGCGAAGAAGGGGCGGTCCGTCATCGACCAGGCCGCCGCTGTGATCATCCTTCAGAACGCTCTTGAGTCCGAACGGGTATCAGGTAATCCGCCCGGTGAGGGCGTCGAAGTGGTTATCTGACTTCTCTTGTTTCTGCTTCGCTCAGTGACTACGGCGCTAGCGTGTGAGCCATGAAGGGCAAGCACGTGAGACGGGCCTTCAAGTTCCGTTTCTATCCGACCGATGCGCAGGCAGTGGAGCTGTCCCGCACGTTCGGGTGTGTGCGGAAGGTCTACAACCTCGCTCTTCAGGCTCGCACCGAGGCGTGGTATCAGAGGCGTGAACGCGTGAACTACGTTCAGACCTCGGCGATGCTCACTGACTGGAAGAAGACCGAAGACCTTGCTTTCTTGAGCGAGGTGTCCTCTGTCCCTCTGCAGCAGGCGCTGAGGCACTTGCAGGGGGCATTCGTGAACTTCTGGGAGGGGCGAGCGCAGTACCCGCGGTTCAAGTCGCGGAAGAAGTCGCGCGCGACTGCTGAGTACACGCGTTCGGCGTTCCGATGGCGCGATGGGCGTCTGACGCTCGCGAAGCTGAGCGAGCCGCTTCGCATCGTCTGGTCGCGGGCTCTCCCGCCGGGCGTGGAACCGTCTACCGTGACCATTTCGCGAGACGGGGCTGGTCGCTGGTTCGTATCACTGTTGGTGGAGGATCCGGCGGTTCGGCCGCTGCCACCGGCCGACAGCCCTGCGGTCGCGCTTGATGTAGGGCTCACGACGTTGGTGACGCTGTCGACGGGGGAGAAGATCGCCAACCCGAAGCACGAGCGGCGTGACAGGAAACGTCTCGCACGCGCTCAGCGACAGCTGGCACGGAAGCAGCCAGGGTCGCAGAACCGCCAGAAGGCGCAGCGCAGGGTCGCGAGGGTTCACGCCAAGATCAGCGACCGGCGTAGGGATTACCTGCACAAACTGACGACTCGACTCGTTCGTGAAAACCAAACGATCGTGATCGAGGACCTCAATGTTCGGGGCATGCTGAAGAACCGCTCGCTGGCGCGCGCGATCTCCGATGCATCCTGGTCGGAGCTCCGCTCCATGCTGGAGTACAAGTGCCACTGGTACGGCCGTCAGCTTGTCGTGATCAATCAGTGGTACCCGTCGAGCAAGGCGTGTTCCAACTGCGGATACGTGCTCGCCAAGCTGTCACTCGGGGTCCGTCATTGGACCTGCCCTGGCTGTGGGACGACTCATGACAGGGATGAGAACGGGGCGAAGAACCTACTGGCCGCCGGGCTGGCGGTGACGGCCTGTGGAGCCGGTGTAAGACCCCAACGGGAGCAGTCCCGGACAGGGCGGCTGGCGCTGAAGCAGGAAGCCAAGCGGGTGACCGCTGGAAGTTTCTCCGACTATCGGTGCGGAGAGATGGATGTCAACTGATCGCGATACGGTAACGTTCCGCGCGATGTGGCGGTGTTCGAACAGCTGCCGCACTACGTAGAGGCGGATCGTCCGGAAGCCTCGCGGCTGTTTTGGGGATCGATGACTGAGTATGGCCGGGGCCCAGGCTCCGAACCGTGGCACCCCGGGGACCCGCTCTACGGGGACCAGGGGTGGGAGGGCCAGCAGCAGTACCCGCACCCGCAGCAGGCGAGCCAGTACGGCCATGGCGGCCAGGGCTACGTGGACCCGTACGGTCAGGGCGGTCACGCCGACCAGGGCTACGGTGGCGATCCGTACCAGCAGCAGGGGCAGCAGTACCAGCCGCAGCAGCCGCAGTACGAGCAGCACCCGCAGCAGTACGCCGATCCCCAGTACCAGCAGCAGTACCAGCAGTCGCAGCAGCAGTACGAGACGGGGTACCCGGGCGGCGGTTACGACACGCCCGGGAACCTCGGACAGCAGTACGACGGCAACTGGGAGACCGGCCAGGCGGCGATGGCCTACGGCGCGCCCCCGGCCGATCCGTACGGCGGTCAGAACCCGGACCTCTACGGCACGCCCGAGGCCTACCCGCCGCCCCAGCCGCCCGGCCGCCGGCAGCACCCGCCGGAGCCGGTCGTCGACTGGGCGCCGGAGGAAGAGGCGCACCCGGAGCCGGAGCCGGAGGAGGAGAAGCACCCCTTCTTCACCGGCGACGACGACGCGGACGACGACGGCCACGACGAGGAGCCGGGACGCGGCCGCGGCTCCCGCGACGGCGACCGCGAACGCCGGAGCAAAGCGAAGAAACGCAAAGGCAAGAACGGCGTGGCCTGCCTGGTCGTCGCCCTCGTCCTGGTCGGCGGCGTCGGCGGCATCGGCTACTTCGGCTACCAGTTCTGGCAGGGCGAGTTCGGCGCGGCCCCCGACTACACGGGCAGCGGCAGCGGCGAGGTCCAGGTCGAGATCCCGAAGTTCGCGGGCGGCTACGAGATCGGCAACATCCTCAAGAAGGCGGGCGTCGTCAAGAGCGTCGACGCCTTCGTCTCGGCGCAGCAGAAGAACCCCCGGGGTCTTTCGATCCAGGCGGGCGCCTACACGCTGAAGAAGGGGATGTCGGCGGACAGCGCGGTCACGCTGATGCTGAACCCTGCCAGCCAGGCCAATCTCATCATCCCCGAGGGCAAGCGCAACGCCTGGGTCTACGAGAAGCTCGACGAGCGACTGGACCTGAAGCCGGGCACGACCAAGGAGATCGCATTCGCGAAGGCGGACTCCCTCGGGCTGCCCGACTGGGCGAAGAACCACGAGGAACTCAAGGACCCGCTGGAAGGATTCCTCTTCCCCGCGAGCTACCCGGTCGCCAAGGGCAGCAAGCCCGAGGACGCCCTGCGCAAGATGGTGTCCCGCGCGAACCAGGAGTACACCAAGCTGGACCTGGAGGCGAAGGCGAAGGGCCTGGGCGTCAAGGGCCCGTGGGAACTCCTCACGGTCGCCAGCCTGGTCCAGGCGGAGGGCAAGACCCACGAGGACTTCCGCAAGATGGCGGAGGTCGTCTACAACCGCCTCCGGCCGGACAACCACGAGACGTACCAGCTGCTCCAGTTCGACTCGACCCTCAACTACCTGAAGGGTCAGAGCGAGATCAAGATCTCGGAGCAGGAGGCGAACACCAACACGGACCCGTACAACACGTACAAGCACAAGGGACTGCCGCCGGGGCCGATCAGCAACCCGGGCAACGAGGCCCTGGCCGCCATGCTCAACCCCACGAACGACGGCTGGATCTACTTCGTCGCCACCGACGGCATGAGCAAGACCGAGTTCGCGAAGACCCTGGCCGAGCACAACAAGTTGAGGGACAAGTTCAATGCCAACACGGGCCAGTGAGACGGGCCGCCGCGCGGCCGTCCTCGGTTCGCCGATCGTCCACTCCCTCTCCCCGGTCCTGCACCGCGCCGCGTACGCCGCGCTCGAGCTCGACGGCTGGTCGTACGACCGCTTCGAGGTCGACGAGGCGGCGCTGCCCGGATTCGTGACCGAGCTGGACGAGACCTGGGCCGGGCTCTCGCTGACCATGCCGCTCAAGCGGGCGATCATCCCGCTGCTCGACGAGATCAGCGACACGGCCGCCTCCGTGGAGGCCGTCAACACCGTCGTCTTCCAGGAGGACGGGCGGCGGTTCGGCGACAACACCGACATCCCCGGCATGATCGCCGCGCTGAGCGAGCGGGGCGTCGAGAAGGTGGAGTCGGCGGCCGTCCTCGGCGCCGGAGCCACCGCCTCCTCCGCGCTCGCCGCCCTCGCCCGGATCTGCGCGGGACCCGTCACCGCGTACGTGCGGAGCGAGGCGCGCGCCGAGGAGATGCGCGGCTGGGGCGAGCGGCTCGGCGTGGACGTCCGCACCGCCGACTGGGAGCGGGCGGCGGAGGCCTTCGACGCACCGCTGGTCATCGCGACCACCCCCGCCGGCACCACGAACGCCCTCGCGACCGCCGTCCCCGACAGCGTCGGCACGCTCTTCGACGTGCTGTACGACCCCTGGCCGACCCCGCTCGCCGCGGCCTGGTCCGAGCGCGGCGGAAAGGTCGTCGGCGGCCTCGACCTCCTGGTCCACCAGGCGGTCCTCCAGGTCGAACAGATGACGGGCGTCCCGAAGGGGCCGCTCGCGGCCATGCGTGCGGCGGGGGAGCAGGCGCTGGCGGCTCGGTAGGCTCCCCTCCGTACCGAGCGGATCACGGGGGAGCGGTAGTGGACACGGGCGGGGAATTCGTACTGGCGTCGCGGTGGAGCGTGTCCTGGGACATCGTGCGTGCGGTCCTCATGGCGTTCCGCCACGACTTGCCCGAATGGGTGAGGTATCCGCTGCTCGCGCTGGGCTGCACCCTGCTCGTCCACCAGAGCCTCGGCTGGCTGCGTGAGCGATTCGGCGCGCCCCTGGAGGACAGCGAGGCCGATCGCGAGAGAGGCGAGGCCGTCCAGGAGAGCGAGGCCGACGTCCGATAGCTGGACCGGAGGGCGGGTTCACCCCCCGGACGTGGGAGGATCGGGGGTGGCGGGCCAGGGCCGCGCACCCGGTCGTGCCGTCGCAGTGCCAGGCGCGAGCATGAGGAGCATCGTTGAGCAGGTTGCGTTGGCTGACCGCGGGCGAGTCGCACGGACCCGCGCTGGTCGCGACGCTGGAGGGTCTTCCCGCCGGCGTCCCGGTCACCACTGAGCTGGTGGCGGACCATCTCGCGCGGCGACGCCTCGGCTATGGGCGCGGCGCCCGCATGAAGTTCGAGCAGGACGAGGTCACCTTCCTCGGCGGCGTCCGGCACGGACTCTCCCTCGGCTCCCCGATCGCCGTCATGGTCGGCAACACCGAGTGGCCCAAGTGGGAGAAGGTCATGTCGGCCGACCCGGTCGACCCCGCGGAGCTCAAGGAGACGGGCCGCAACGCGCCCCTGACCCGGCCCCGGCCCGGCCACGCCGACCTCGCCGGCATGCAGAAGTACGGCTTCGACGAGGCCCGGCCGATCCTGGAGCGCGCCAGCGCCCGGGAGACCGCCGCCCGTGTCGCCCTCGGCGCCGTCGCCCGGTCCTTCCTCAAGGAGGCCGCCGGCATCGAGATCGTCAGCCACGTCGTGGAGCTCGCGGCCGCCAAGGCCCCGTACGGCCTCTACCCGGTCCCCGCCGACGTCGAGAAGCTCGACGCCGACCCGGTCCGCTGCCTCGACGCCGACGCGTCGAAGGCGATGGTCGCGGAGATCGACCAGGCCCACAAGGACGGCGACACCCTCGGCGGCGTCGTCGAGGTCCTCGCCTACGGGGTGCCGGTCGGACTCGGCTCGCACGTCCACTGGGACCGGCGTCTCGACGCCCGGCTCGCCGCCGCCCTCATGGGCATCCAGGCCATCAAGGGCGTCGAGGTCGGCGACGGCTTCGACCTCGCCCGCGTGCCCGGCTCGCAGGCCCACGACGAGATCGTCCGCACCGAGGACGGCATCAAGCGCACCTCCGGCCGCTCCGGCGGCACCGAGGGCGGTCTGACCACCGGCGAGCTGCTGCGCGTCCGCGCCGCGATGAAGCCGATCGCGACCGTGCCGCGCGCGCTGGCCACGATCGACGTCGCCACCGGCGAGGCCGCGGCCGCCCACCACCAGCGCTCCGACGTGTGCGCCGTCCCGGCCGCCGGGATCGTCGCCGAGGCGATGGTCGCGCTGGTCCTGGCGGACGCGGTCGTCGAGAAGTTCGGCGGCGACAGCGTCCCCGAGACCCGCCGCAACGTGCGGTCGTACCTCGACAACCTGAACATCCGGTGACCGCCGGACCCCTGGTCGTCCTCGTCGGGCCCATGGGCTCCGGCAAGTCCACGGTGGGCGCGCTCCTGGCCGAACGGCTCGGCGCGCCCTACCGGGACACCGACGCCGACATCGTCGCCGCCGAAGGACGCGAGATCTCCGACATCTTCGTCGAGGACGGCGAGGAGCACTTCCGTGCCCTGGAGCGGGCCGCCGTCGCCACGGCCGTCGCCGAGCACGAGGGCGTCCTCGCCCTCGGCGGCGGCGCGATCCTGGACGCCGGGACCCGCGCCCTGCTCGCCGGGCTGCCCGTCGCGTACCTCTCGATGGACGTCGAGGAGGCGGTCCGCCGCGTCGGCCTGAACACCGCGCGGCCCCTGCTCGCCGTCAACCCGCGCCGCCAGTGGCGCGAGCTGATGGAGGCGCGCCGCCATCTGTACACCGAAGTCGCACGGGTCGTCGTCGCCACGGACGACCGCACCCCCGAAGAGGTCGCCCAGGCGGTCCTCGACGCACTGGAGTTGAAGGACGTATGACGGACCAGGACCAGGTGACCCGAATCCAGGTCGGCGGTTCCGCGGGCACCGATCCGTACGAGGTACTGGTCGGACGGCAGCTCCTCGGTGAGCTCCCCGCCCTGATCGGCACCCAGGCCAAGCGGGTCGCCGTGATCCACCCGGAGGCGCTCGCCGACACCGGCGAGGCGCTCCGCGCCGACCTCGCCGAGCAGGGCTACGAGGCCGTCGCCATCCAGGTGCCGAACGCCGAGGAGGCGAAGACCGCCGAGGTCGCCGCCTACTGCTGGAAGGCGCTGGGCCAGACCGGCTTCACCCGCAGCGACGTCGTCGTCGGCGTCGGCGGCGGCGCCACCACGGACCTCGCCGGCTTCGTGGCCGCCACCTGGCTGCGCGGCGTGCGGTGGATCGCCGTGCCGACCACGGTCCTGGCCATGGTGGACGCGGCCGTCGGCGGCAAGACGGGCATCAACACCGCCGAGGGCAAGAACCTCGTCGGAGCCTTCCACCCGCCCGCCGGGGTCCTCTGCGACCTCGCGGCGCTGGACTCGCTGCCGGTGCACGACTACGTCAGCGGGCTCGCGGAGATCATCAAGGCCGGCTTCATCGTCGACCCGGTGATCCTCGACCTCATCGAGGAGGACCCGCAGGCCGCCCGCACCCCGGCAGGCCCGCACACCGCCGAGCTGCTCGTCCGCTCGATCAAGGTCAAGGCCGAGGTCGTCTCCGGCGACCTCAAGGAGTCCGGCCGCCGGGAGATCCTCAACTACGGCCACACCCTCGCCCACGCCATCGAGAAGAACGAGCGCTACAAGTGGCGCCACGGCGCCGCCGTCTCCGTCGGCATGGTCTTCGCCGCCGAGCTCGGCCGCCTCGCCGGGCGGCTCGACGACGCCACCGCCGACCGGCACCGGACGATCCTGGAGTCCGTCGGCCTGCCGCTGACCTACCGCGGCGACCAGTGGCCGAAGCTCCTGGAGACGATGCGGGTCGACAAGAAGTCCCGCGGCGACCTGCTGCGCTTCATCGTCCTCGACGGGATCGGCAAGCCCACCGTCCTGGAGGGCCCCGACCCGGCCGTCCTGATCGCGGCCTACGGCGAGGTGTCGGCGTGAGCGAGGCGCGTCCGGGCCGCCCGGTCCTCGTGCTGAACGGCCCGAACCTGGGCCGTCTCGGCTCCCGCGAGCCCGACATCTACGGCGCGACCTCCTACAAGGGGCTCGTCGAGTCCTGCCGGAGCCTCGGCGCGGAGCTCGGCTTCGCCGTCGAGGTGCGGGAGACCAACGACGAGGGCGAGATGATCCGCTGGCTCCACGAGGCCGCGGACGGCTCGATCCCCGTGGTGATCAACCCCGGCGCCTTCACGCACTACTCGTACGGGATGCGGGACGCCGCCGCGCAGCGGACCGCCCCGCTGATCGAGGTGCACATCTCGAACCCGTACGCTCGCGAGGAGTTCCGGCACACCTCGGTCGTCGCGGCCGTGGCGACCGGCACGGTCGCCGGGTTCGGGATCGGCTCCTACCGGCTGGCGCTGCGGGCGCTCGCCGAGGAGCTCACCGACTGACACGGCCTGACAGGGCACCAGGGGGAGTCCCCGGCCGTTCCCCCAGTGGGGGCCGGGGGCGGTAACGTTCCGCCGTCCACGGACACACCCGTCCGGGGATCCGACAGGCGTACGAGACGGAGTGGCACCGGATGCAGCACGCAGTGGGGGGCCCGCTGCCACCGCCCGAGCGGTCGGGCCGGACGACCGGCCCCGGACCGGGACCCGCGCCCGGTTCCGCACCGGCTCCCGGCACCGGTGGCGGGGACCTCGGCGGCCAGCCGCCCGTTCCTCCGCCGGGCGCCCCGTACCCGGGTCCCGCGTCCGGGCCCCGGCTCGGTGCGCACCCGACGGTCCAGGCCGGCACGCCCCGGCCGCCGCACGCCCGGCCGCCCTCGGCGCCCGGAGCGGGCTGGGGCGGCCCGGGGGGCATACCGCAGCATCCGGCGGGCCCCCAGCACCCCGCGGCGCCCCACCCGGCCGGCCCGCCGCACCCGGGGGGTCCGCAGCATCCCGCCGCGGGGCCGCAGCACCCGGGGGCTCCGCAGCATCCCGCCGCCGGACCGCACTCCGCGGGGCCGCAGCACCCCTCCTCCGCCCCGCCGCGCGCGGACCTGACCGGGCACGTGCCGCTGCCGCCCGTGAGCGCGCCCCTCGCGCCGCCCGTAGAGCACGGCGCCGGGACCGGCGCGGCCACCCTCGCCGTCCTGCTCATCGGCCCCGCGGGCGCGGGCAAGACGACCGTCGCCCGGCACTGGGCGCAGCGCCGCCGCGTGCCCACCGCGCACATCAGCCTCGACGACGTCCGCGAGTGGGTCTGCTCCGGCTTCGCCGACCCGCAGTCCGGCTGGAACGAGCACTCCGAGGCGCAGTACCGGCTGGCCCGCCGCACCTGCGGCTTCGCCGCGCGCAACTTCCTCGCCAACGGCATCTCCTGCATCGTCGACGACGCCGTCTTCCCGGACCGGCCCGTCGTCGGCCTCGGCGGCTGGAAGCGGCACGTCGGCCCCGGTCTGCTGCCCGTCGTCCTCCTGCCCGGCCTGGAGATCGTCCTGGAGCGCAACGCCGAGCGCAGCGGCAACCGGCGCCTCTCGGACGAGGAGGTCGCCGCCATCCACGGCCGGATGGCCGGCTGGTACGGCTCCGGCCTGCCGATCATCGACAACTCCACGTACGACGTCGAGACCACCGCGCGCGTCCTCGACGACGTCCTCGCCCGCGCGATCGCGAGCCCGCCCACCTGGTGACCCCGCCCGGACGGCCGTTCTGAACAGGCCGTCGCGGCCCGCTGCTCGTAGGCTCGGAGCATGTCAGAGGTGTATGCGGACCGCCGTGTACGGCTGCGCGACCGGTGCGCGGCCGCGGGCAGCCCGGCGGCCCTGGTCTCCCGCCCCGCCAACGTCCGCTATCTCGCGGGTGGTTCACCGCCCGGCGCCGTCCTGCTCGTCGGGCCGGAGCCGGAGACGGACGTCCTGCTCTGCCCCGTCGCGCCCGGTGGCGAACCGGCCGACGGACGGCTCGACGAGCTCCTCCGGCAGCAGGTGCTGCCCGCCGGAGGAGGCGATCCGGCGGTCACCGCCGTCGACCTCGCCCGCCGGGCCGGCGCCGACGCGCTCGCGGTCGAGGAGCACCACCTGACGGTGGCCCGGCACCGGGCCATGGGCTCCGCCGCCCCCGCACTGCACCTCGCCGACCTCTCCTGCGCCGTCGAGCAGCTCAGGATCGTCAAGGACGAGGACGAGATCGCCTGTCTGCGGATCGCGGCGGAGATCGCCGACCAGGCCCTCGGCGAGCTCCTGGAGTCGATCCTCGTGGGTCGGACCGAGCGCCACCTCGCCCTGGAGCTGGAGCGGCGGCTCGTCGACCACGGCGCCGACGGGGCCGCCTTCCCCACCTCGGTGGGGACCGGCCCGCACTCCGGGCGCCGCGGGCACCGGCCCACCGACCGCCGGGTCGAGGAGGGCGATTTCCTCTCCGTCTGCCTGGGCGCGGACTACCGCGGCTACCGGTGCGAGATCGGCCGCACCTTCGTCATCGGCACCACCCCCGCCGACTGGCAGATCGAGCTGTACGAGCTCGTCTTCGCCGCTCAGCGGGCCGGCCGCGAGTCCCTCGCACCCGGCGCCGAGTACCGGGACGTGGACCGGGCGGCCCGCCAGATCCTGGACGCCGCGGGGCACACGGAGGCCGCCGTGCCCCTCACCGGGCACGGCGTGGGGCTCGAAATCGACGAGGACCCGCAGCTCTCACCCTCGGCCATGGGTAAACTGGACGCTTGTGTGCCGGTCACCGTCGAACCGGGGGTCCACCTCCCGGGCCGGGGCGGAGTCCGGATCGATGACACGCTCGTCGTACGCCAGGAGGCGGACGGCGGACCCGAGCTACTCACCATCACGACCAAGGAGCTGCTCGCGCTGTGAGGCGCGTACGCCTCCTCGGTCCCACGTCAGTCCAGGAGATTCCGCAACCGTGGCTTCCACGAACGACCTCAAGAACGGCATGGTGCTCAAGCTCGAAGGCGGCCAGCTCTGGTCCGTCGTCGAGTTCCAGCACGTCAAGCCCGGCAAGGGCCCGGCCTTCGTGCGCACCAAGCTCAAGAACGTGATGTCCGGCAAGGTCGTCGACAAGACCTTCAACGCCGGCGTGAAGGTCGAGACGGCCACGATCGACCGCCGCGACATGCAGTTCTCCTACATGGACGGCGACTACTTCGTCTTCATGGACATGGAGACCTACGACCAGCTGCACGTCGACCGCAAGTCGGTCGGCGACGCCGCCAACTTCCTGATCGAGGGCTTCACCGCCTCGGTCGCGCAGCACGAGGGCTCGGTGCTCTACGTCGAGCTCCCCGCCGCCGTCGTGCTGACGATCAAGCACACCGACCCGGGCGTCCAGGGCGACCGCTCCACCGGCGGCACCAAGCCCGCCGTCCTGGAGACCGACCACGAGATCCAGGTCCCGCTCTTCGTCACCACTGGTGAGAAGGTCAAGGTCGACACCCGCGACAGCAGCTACCTCGGCCGGGTGAACGACTAACCGTGGCCGCTCGGAGCAAGGCCCGCAAGCGCGCCTTCCAGATCCTCTTCGAGGCCGATCAGCGAGGTGCCTCCGTCCAGGAGGTCCTCGCCGACCAGATCCGGCACGCGCGGTCGGACGACCGTCAGCCGCCGGTCAACGACTTCACCATGCAGTTGGTCGAGGGATACGCGGCCCACGTGGCGCGGATCGACGAGCTCATCGCGACCTACGCGGTGGACTGGGACCTCGACCGGATGCCCGTCGCCGACCGGAACATCGTGCGCCTCGGTGCGTACGAGCTGATCTGGGAGGACGAGACGCCCGACGCGGTCGCGATCGACGAGGCGGTGCAGCTCGCCAAGGAGTTCTCCACCGACGAGTCCCCGACCTTCGTCAACGGTCTGCTGGGGCGCTTCAAGGACCTGAAGCCGCGCCTGCGCCGGGATGCGGACGTCTAGTCCCGTACGACACGCGAAGGGGCCCGCAGCACTCGGTGCTGCGGGCCCCTTCGCGTGCCCTCCGCGGCCCTTCGCGTACGGCCGGCTCCTCCGGGAAGGATCTCGGGGAAAAGCGCCGGGCCCGTGGACGTCGGATGACGTCCACGGGCCCGGCGGTACGTTTCTGCTGTGCCTTCGTAAGGGGTCAGCTCTCCTCGTGGGCGACCGCGCGGCGCGCGTCCGCGTCCAGGACGCCCCAGCTGATCAGCTGATCGGTGAGGACCGAGGGGGACTGGTCGTAGATGACGGCGAGCGTGCGCAGGTCGTCCTGACGGATCGACAGCACCTTGCCGTTGTAGTCGCCGCGCTGCGACTGGATCGTCGCCGCGTAGCGCTGGAGGGGGCCCGCCTTCTCCTGCGGGACGTGGGCCAGGCGCTCCAGATCGAGGACCAGCTTCGGCGGCGGCTCGGCGGCGCCGCCCGGGGTCGTACCCGGCAGGAGCTCCTGCACCGGCACCCCGTAGAAGTCCGCCAGCTCGGCAAGACGCTGCACGGTCACCGCACGGTCCCCGCGCTCGTACGAGCCGACCACGACCGCCTTCCAGCGGCCCTGGGACTTCTCCTCCACCCCGTGGAGGGAGAGACCCTGCTGGGTGCGGATGGCGCGGAGTTTGGCCCCGAGCTGCTTTGCGTATTCGCTGGACATAACGCTCCCGGACGCTGTGACGACATGCGGCTGCGCCGCGCGGCTGGTAACTCACTGTGAGGTTACGCAGCGTTACACCCACCCGTCAAGCCGAATGGTCCGTACCGCCCCCTCCCGGGGGACGGCGCCCGGAGGGGCGACAGGGGTGCGCGGGAAACGGGGCTCCACCCCTGGTAGAGTGAACGGCGCAAATCCGACGTCCTTTAAGAGCCGTCCCGTGAGGCGGAGAAGGAGGTCCGTTCTCCATGGACACCCAGCAGCAGTACGGCGACGACGCGCGGCCCGTTCTCGAGGCCCCGGACATCGCGCGGGTCCTGACCCGCATCGCCCACGAGATCGTCGAGCGCGCCAAGGGCGCCGACGACGTGGTCCTCCTCGGCATCCCCACCCGCGGCGTCTTCCTCGCCCGCCGGCTCGCCGAGAAGCTCGAATCGATCACCGGCACCAAGATCCCGGTCGGCTCCCTCGACATCACCATGTACCGGGACGACCTGCGGATGAAGCCCGCCCGCGCCATCGGCCGCACCGAGATCCCCGGTGACGGCATCGACGGCCGCCTCGTCGTCCTCGTCGACGACGTCCTCTTCTCCGGCCGCACCATCCGCGCCGCCCTCGACGCCCTCGGCGACATCGGCCGTCCGCGCGCTGTCCAGCTCGCGGTCCTCGTCGACCGCGGCCACCGCGAACTCCCGATCCGCGCCGACTACGTCGGAAAGAACCTCCCCACGTCGCTGCGGGAGACGGTCAAGGTCCAGCTCGCCGAGGAAGACGGTCGCGACACCGTCCTGCTCGGCAGCAAGCCCGTCTCCTAACCGGACCGGCGCCCCCGACGGGTCCGGGGCACAGCCCTGCGCACCCGCATGCCCTCACCCTCCCACCACGGAGCGAAACCCCGATGATGCGTCACCTCATCTCGGCCGCCGACCTCACCCGCGACGACGCCGTCCAGATCCTCGACACCGCCGAGGAGATGGCCCGGGTGGCCGACCGGCCCATCAAGAAGCTGCCGACCCTGCGCGGCCGGACCGTCTGCAACCTCTTCTTCGAGGACTCCACCCGCACCCGGATCTCCTTCGAGGCCGCCGAGAAGCGCCTCTCCGCCGACGTGATCAACTTCGCGGCCAAGGGCTCCAGCGTCTCCAAGGGCGAGTCCCTCAAGGACACCGCGCAGACCCTGGAGGCCATGGGCGTCGACGCGGTCGTCATCCGGCACAGCGCCTCCGGCGCCCCGTACCGGCTCGCCACCTCCGGCTGGATCGACGCCCCCGTCATCAACGCCGGCGACGGCACCCACCAGCACCCCACCCAGGCCCTCCTCGACGCCTTCACCATGCGCCGCCGCCTCGTCGGCCGCGACGCCGGCCTCGGCCAGGACCTCGCCGGCAAGCGGATCACCCTCGTGGGCGACGTCCTGCACAGCCGGGTCGCCCGCTCCAACGTCGACCTGCTCCACACCCTCGGCGCCGAGGTCACCCTGGTGGCCCCGCCCACCCTGGTCCCCGTCGGCGTCGAGACCTGGCCCTGCGACATCTCGTACGACCTCGACAGCGTGCTGCCGAAGTCCGACGCGGTGATGATGCTGCGTGTGCAGCGCGAGCGGATGAACGCCGCCTTCTTCCCGACCGAGCGCGAGTACTCGCGCCGCTACGGGCTCGACGGCGAGCGGATGGCGAAGATGCCCGAGCACGCCATCGTCATGCACCCCGGCCCCATGGTCCGCGGCATGGAGATCACCGCCGAGGTCGCCGACTCCGACCGCTGCACGGTCGTCGAGCAGGTCGCCAACGGCGTCTCCGTCCGGATGGCCGTCCTCTACCTGCTTCTGGGCGGCAACGAGTCCGCCGTCAGCAACCCCCGTACCGAGGAGAGCAAGTAACCATGAGCAAGATCCTTATCCGCGGTGCGAAGGTCCTCGGCGGCGACGTCCAGGACGTCCTCATCAACGGCGAGACCATCGCCGCCACCGCCCGGCAGGGCGAAATCGACTGGAGTGGGACCGGCCTCTCCGCCGAGGGCGCGACCGTGATCGAGGCCGACGGCCAGATCCTGCTGCCCGGCCTGGTCGACCTCCACACGCACCTGCGCGAGCCCGGCCGCGAGGACTCCGAGACCGTCCTCACCGGCACCCGCGCCGCCGCCTCCGGCGGCTACACCGCCGTCTTCGCCATGGCCAACACCCACCCGGTCGCCGACACCGCCGGCGTCGTCGAGCAGGTCTACCGCCTCGGCAAGGAGTCCGGCTACTGCGACGTCCAGCCCATCGGCGCCGTCACCGTCGGCCTGGAGGGCAAGAAGCTCGCCGAGCTCGGCGCCATGCACGACTCCGCCGCCGGCGTCACCGTCTTCTCCGACGACGGCAAGTGCGTCGACGACGCCGTGATCATGCGCCGCGCCTTGGAGTACGTGAAGGCCTTCGGCGGCGTCGTCGCCCAGCACGCCCAGGAGCCCCGCCTCACGGAGGGCGCCCAGATGAACGAGGGCGTCGTCTCCGCCGAGCTCGGCCTCGGCGGCTGGCCCGCCGTCGCCGAGGAGTCGATCATCGCCCGCGACGTCCTCCTCGCCGAGCACGTCGGCTCCCGCGTCCACATCTGCCACCTCTCCACCGCCGGCTCCGTCGAGATCGTCCGCTGGGCCAAGTCCCGCGGCATCGACGTCACCGCCGAGGTCACCCCGCACCACCTCCTCCTCACGGACGAGCTGGTCCGCTCGTACAACCCGGTCTACAAGGTCAACCCGCCGCTGCGCACCGAGAAGGACGTCCTCGCCCTGCGCGAGGCGCTGGCCGACGGCACGATCGACATCGTCGCCACCGACCACGCCCCGCACCCGCACGAGGACAAGGACTGCGAGTGGGCCGCGGCCGCCATGGGCATGGTCGGCCTGGAGACCGCCCTCTCCGTCGTCCAGCAGACGATGGTCGAGACCGGCCTCCTCGACTGGGCCGGCGTCGCCGACCGGATGTCCTTCGCGCCCGCCCGCATCGGACGGGCCCAGGGCCACGGACGCCCCGTCTCGGCAGGTGAGCCCGCGAACCTGACGCTGGTCGATCCGGCTTACCGTGGTGTCGTGGACCCCGCGGACTTCGCCTCCCGCAGCCGCAACACCCCCTACGAGGGCCGTGAGCTGCCGGGACGCGTCACCCACACCTTCCTGCGGGGCCGGGCAACGGTCGTGGACGGGAAGCTGGCGTGACACCACTCATCGCAATCGCCGCAGAGGCTGCCGAGCAGAAGTCGGCGGAGGTGACCGACTGGGCCGGGCGGCTCGGCTGGGTCGCCGGACTGCTCCTCTTCGTCACCTTCGTGTACTGGCTCATGCGCCAGGGATGGAAGTGGCGCGGCAGCCTCCAGTCCGACCTCCCCGCACTCCCCGCCCGCCCGTCTCCCACCACCACCCTCAACGGAGGCGGCAAGCCGCCGCAGCCCGGAATGCCGGAGCCGGCCGGTGAGGCGACACTGACTCTCAGCGGGCGCTACCACGGGTCCACGACCGCCGGGCAGTGGCTCGACCGGATCGTCGCCCACGGCCTCGGCACCCGCAGCCGCGTCGAGCTCACGCTCACCGACGCCGGGATCGAGGTCGTACGCCCCGGGGCGAACGACTTCTTCGTACCGGCCACCGCCCTGCGCGGCGCCCGCCTCGACAAGGGCATCGCCGGCAAGGTCCTCGCCGAGGGCGGGCTCCTGATCGTCACCTGGGAGCACGGCGGCAAGCTGCTCGACTCCGGCTTCCGCTCCGACCGGGCGGCCGAGCACACCGCCTGGGTCGAGGCCCTCAACTCCATGAACGCCGTATCCACCACGACGGAAGGCATCGCACGATGACGACCTCCACCAGGGGAGCCGCCAAGACTCCCGCCGTACTCGTCCTGGAGGACGGCCGCATCTTCCGCGGCCGCGCCTACGGGGCCGTGGGGGAGACCTTCGGCGAGGCCGTGTTCTCCACCGGCATGACCGGCTACCAGGAGACCCTCACCGACCCGTCGTACCACCGCCAGGTCGTGGTCATGACCGCCCCCCACGTCGGCAACACCGGCGTCAACGACGAGGACCCCGAGTCCGGCCGCATCTGGGTCTCCGGCTACGTCGTCCGCGACCCCGCCCGCGTCTCGTCCAACTGGCGCTCCCGGCGCTCGCTGGACGAGGAGCTGCGCAACCAGGGCGTCGTCGGCATCCAGGGCATCGACACCCGCGCCCTCACCCGCCACCTGCGCGAGAGCGGCGCCATGCGCGTCGGCATCTTCTCCGGCAGCGCGCTCCCCGACGAGGGCACCATGCTCGCCGAGGTCCGCCAGCAGCCCGAGATGAAGGGCGCGAACCTCTCCGCCGAGGTCGCCACCCAGGAGACGTACGTCGTCCCCGCGATCGGCCCCGACGGCGAAGCCGTCCCGATCGGCGCCGCGAAGTTCACCGTCGCCGCCGTCGACCTCGGCATCAAGGGCATGACCCCGCACCGGATGGCCGAGCGCGGCATCGAGGTCCACGTCCTGCCCGCCACCGCCACCGCCGAGGACATCTACGCGGTCCAGCCCGACGGCGTGTTCTTCTCCAACGGCCCCGGCGACCCGGCCACCGCCGACGGACCCGTCTCCGTCATGCAGGCCGTCCTGGAGCGCAAGACGCCCCTGTTCGGCATCTGCTTCGGCAACCAGATCCTCGGCCGCGCCCTCGGCTTCGGCACCTACAAGCTGAAGTACGGCCACCGCGGCATCAACCAGCCGGTCCAGGACCGCACCACCGGCAAGGTCGAGGTCACCGCGCACAACCACGGCTTCGCCGTCGACGCGCCCCTCGACAAGGTCTCCGAGACCCCCTTCGGGCGGGTCGAGGTCTCCCACGTCTGCCTGAACGACAACGTCGTGGAAGGCCTCCAGCTGCTCGACCAGCCGGCCTTCTCCGTCCAGTACCACCCCGAGGCGGCCGCGGGCCCGCACGACGCCGCGTACCTCTTCGACCGCTTCGTATCCCTGATGGAGGCCGAGCGTGCCTAAGCGCACCGATATCCAGTCCGTCCTGGTCATCGGCTCCGGCCCGATCGTCATCGGCCAGGCCGCAGAGTTCGACTACTCCGGCACCCAGGCCTGCCGCATCCTCAAGGCCGAGGGCCTGCGGGTGATCCTGGTCAACTCCAACCCGGCCACGATCATGACCGACCCGGAGATCGCCGACGCCACCTACGTCGAGCCGATCACCCCCGAGTTCGTCGAGAAGATCATCGCCAAGGAGCGCCCGGACGCCCTCCTGCCCACCCTCGGCGGCCAGACCGCGCTCAACACCGCGATCTCCATGCACGAGCAGGGCGTCCTCGAGAAGTACGGCGTCGAGCTCATCGGCGCCAACGTCGAGGCCATCAACAAGGGCGAGGACCGCGACCTCTTCAAGGGCGTCGTCGAGGCCGTCAAGGCCAAGATCGGATACGGCGAGTCCGCCCGCTCCGTCATCTGCCACACCATGGACGACGTCCTCAAGGGCGTCGAGACGCTCGGCGGCTACCCCGTCGTCGTCCGCCCCTCCTTCACCATGGGCGGCGCCGGCTCCGGCTTCGCCCACGACGAGGAGGAGCTGCGCCGCATCGCCGGCCAGGGCCTGACGCTCTCCCCGACCACCGAGGTGCTCCTGGAGGAGTCCATCCTCGGCTGGAAGGAGTACGAGCTGGAGCTCATGCGCGACAAGAACGACAACGTCGTGGTCGTCTGCTCCATCGAGAACTTCGACCCGATGGGCGTCCACACCGGCGACTCGATCACCGTCGCCCCGGCGATGACGCTCACCGACCGCGAGTACCAGCGCCTGCGCGACATCGGCATCGCGATCATCCGCGAGGTCGGCGTCGACACCGGCGGCTGCAACATCCAGTTCGCGGTCAACCCGGACGACGGCCGGATCATCGTGATCGAGATGAACCCGCGCGTCTCCCGCTCCTCGGCGCTCGCCTCCAAGGCGACCGGCTTCCCCATCGCCAAGATCGCGGCCCGTCTCGCCGTCGGCTACACGCTGGACGAGATCCCGAACGACATCACGGAGAAGACCCCGGCGTCCTTCGAGCCCACGCTCGACTATGTCGTCGTCAAGGCCCCGCGCTTCGCCTTCGAGAAGTTCCCGCAGGCCGACTCCACCCTCACCACCACCATGAAGTCGGTCGGCGAGGCCATGGCCATCGGCCGCAACTTCACCGAGGCCCTCCAGAAGGCCCTGCGCTCCCTGGAGAAGAAGGGCTCGCAGTTCACCTTCACCGGCGAGCCCGGCGACAAGGCCGAACTGCTCCGCGAGTCGGTCCGTCCGACCGACGGCCGCATCAACACGGTCATGCAGGCCATCCGCGCGGGCGCCACCCCGCAGGAGGTCTTCGACGCCACCAAGATCGACCCGTGGTTCGTCGACCAGCTCTTCCTGATCAAGGAGATCGCCGACGACCTGGCCGCCGCCGAGAAGCTCGAGCCCGAGCTGCTCGCCGAGGCCAAGCGCCACGGCTTCTCCGACGTCCAGATCGCCGAGATCCGCGGCCTGCGCGAGGACGTCGTCCGCGAGGTCCGGCACGCCCTCGGCGTCCGCCCGGTCTACAAGACGGTCGACACCTGCGCCGCCGAGTTCGCCGCCAAGACCCCGTACTTCTACTCGTCCTACGACGAGGAGTCCGAGGTCGCCCCGCGCGAGAAGCCCGCGGTGATCATCCTGGGCTCCGGCCCGAACCGCATCGGCCAGGGCATCGAGTTCGACTACTCCTGCGTCCACGCCTCCTTCGCCCTGAGCGACGCCGGCTACGAGACCGTGATGGTCAACTGCAACCCGGAGACCGTCTCGACGGACTACGACACCTCCGACCGCCTGTACTTCGAGCCGCTGACGCTGGAAGACGTGCTGGAGATCGTCCACGCCGAGACCCTCGCCGGCCCCGTCGCCGGTGTCGTCGTCCAGCTCGGCGGCCAGACCCCGCTGGGCCTGTCGCAGGCGCTCAAGGACAACGGCGTGCCGGTCGTCGGCACCTCCCCGGAGGCCATCCACGCCGCCGAGGACCGCGGCGCCTTCGGCCGCGTCCTCGCCGAGGCCGGGCTCCCCGCGCCGAAGCACGGCACCGCGACCACCTTCGCCGGCGCCAAGGCCATCGCCGACGAGATCGGCTACCCCGTCCTCGTACGCCCCTCGTACGTGCTCGGCGGCCGCGGCATGGAGATCGTGTACGACGAGGCCCGCCTGGAGTCGTACATCGCCGAGTCCACCGAGATCAGCCCCACCCGGCCGGTCCTGGTCGACCGCTTCCTCGACGACGCCATCGAGATCGACGTCGACGCGCTCTACGACGGCGAGGAGCTCTACCTCGGCGGCGTCATGGAGCACATCGAGGAGGCCGGCATCCACTCCGGCGACTCGGCCTGCGCCCTGCCCCCGATCACCCTCGGCGGCTTCGACATCAAGCGCCTGCGCGCCTCCACCGAGGCCATCGCCAAGGGCGTCGGCGTCCGCGGCCTGATCAACATCCAGTTCGCCATGGCCGGCGACATCCTGTACGTGCTCGAGGCGAACCCGCGCGCCTCCCGGACCGTCCCCTTCACCTCGAAGGCGACCGCCGTGCCGCTCGCGAAGGCCGCCGCCCGCATCTCGCTCGGCGCCACCATCGCCGAGCTGCGCGCCGAGGGCCTGCTGCCGAAGAACGGCGACGGCGGCACCCTGCCGCTCGACGCGCCGATCTCCGTCAAGGAGGCCGTGATGCCGTGGTCGCGCTTCCGCGACGTGCACGGCCGCGGCGTCGACACCGTCCTCGGCCCGGAGATGCGCTCCACCGGCGAGGTCATGGGCATCGA
Source organism: Streptomyces sp. TLI_105 (assembly GCF_900105415.1). Taxonomy (GTDB): domain Bacteria; phylum Actinomycetota; class Actinomycetes; order Streptomycetales; family Streptomycetaceae; genus Streptomyces. The sequence continues at coordinate 6,764,262 of NZ_FNSM01000001.1, forward strand.
CGCGGTCTTCGGCACGGCCTACGCCAAGTCGCAGGCCGGCGCCTACGGCCCGCTGCCCACCAAGGGCCGCGCGTTCATCTCGGTCGCCAACCGCGACAAGCGCTCGATGATCTTCCCGGCCCGCGAGCTCGTCGCCCACGGCTTCGAGCTGCTCGCCACCTCCGGCACCGCCGAGGTCCTCAAGCGGAACGGCATCAACGCCACGGTCGTCCGCAAGCTCAGCGAGGGCGAGGGCCCGAACGGCGAGAAGACCATCGTCCAGCTCATCCACGACGGCCAGGTCGACCTGATCGTCAACACTCCGTACGGCACCGGCGGCCGCCTCGACGGCTACGAGATCCGCACGGCCGCGGTGGCGCGCAGCGTCCCCTGCCTCACCACGGTCCAGGCGCTCGCCGCGGCCGTCCAGGGCATCGAGGCGCTGGGCCACGGCGACGTCGGCGTCCGCTCGCTCCAGGAACACGCGGAGCACCTGATCGCGGCCCGCGACTAGCAAGCCCGTACGAGGAGGGGGACACCGGCAGGACCGCGGTGTCCCCCTCGTCATGACCTGGAGCCACCAGCATGTACAAGCTCTTCTTCAACCTGTTCTTCAAGCGGATGGACCCCGAGAAGGCCCACTACCTGGCCTTCCGCTGGATCCGGCTCGCCGCCGGCACCCCGGTCCTGCGCACCTTCGTGGCCGCCGTCCTCGCGCCCCGGTACAAGGAGCTGCGCACCGAGGCCCTGGGCCTCCGCATGCACGGCCCCTTCGGGCTCGCCGCCGGCTTCGACAAGAACGCCGTCGCCATCGACGGCATGTCGATGCTCGGCTTCGACCACGTCGAGATCGGCACCGTCACCGGCGAGGCCCAGCCCGGCAACCCCAAGAAGCGCCTCTTCCGGCTCGTCCCGGACCGCGCCCTGATCAACCGCATGGGCTTCAACAACGAGGGCTCCGCCGCCGTCGCCGCCCGCCTGGGCGCCCGCAACCCCGTCTTCAGGACGGTCGTCGGCGTCAACATCGGCAAGACCAAGGTCGTCCCCGAGGCCGAGGCCGCCGCCGACTACGTGAAGTCCACCGAGCGCCTCGCCGCCCACGCCGACTACCTCGTCGTCAACGTCTCCTCCCCGAACACCCCCGGGCTGCGCAACCTCCAGGCCACCGAGTCCCTGCGCCCGCTGCTCATCGCCGTCCGCGAGGCCGCCGACCGCACGGTCACCGACCGCCGGGTCCCCCTCCTGGTCAAGATCGCCCCCGACCTGGCCGACGAGGACGTCGACGCGGTCGCCGACCTCGCCCTGGAGCTCGGCCTCGACGGCATCATCGCCACCAACACCACCATCGCGCGCGAGGGCCTCGGCCTGAAGTCCGACCCCGCGCTGGTCAAGGAGACCGGCGGCCTGTCCGGCGCGCCCGTCAAGGAGCGCTCCCTGGCCGTCCTGCGCCGCCTCCACGCGCGCGTGGGCGACCGCCTGGTCCTGGTGGGAGTCGGCGGCATCGAGAACGCCGAGGACGCCTGGCAGCGCATCCTCGCCGGCGCCACCCTCGTCCAGGGCTACAGCGCCTTCATCTACGAGGGCCCGTTCTACGCCCGCGCGATCCGCAAGGGCCTCGCGGCGCGCCTCGCGGCCTCCCCGTACGCCACCCTCGCCGAGGCCGTCGGCGCCGACAACCGAAAGGCCACGCGATGACTCTCTCCTTCGGCACCCGCCTGCGCTCCGCCATGGACGAGCGCGGCCCCCTCTGCGTCGGCATCGACCCGCACGCCGCCCTGCTGGACTCCTGGGGCCTGACCGACGACATCGCCGGCCTGGAGCGCTTCACCTTCACCGTCGTCGAGGCCCTCGCCGAGACCGTGGCCGTCTTCAAGCCGCAGTCCGCCTTCTTCGAGCGCTTCGGCTCGCGCGGCATCGCCGTCCTGGAGCGCGCCACCGCCGATCTGCGCGCGGCCGGCGGCCTGGTCGTCATGGACGCCAAGCGCGGCGACATCGGCTCCACCATGGCCGCGTACGCGGAGACCTTCCTGCGCAAGGACTCCCCGCTCTTCTCCGACGCGCTGACGGTCTCCCCGTACCTCGGCTACGGCGCCCTGAAGCCCGCCGTCGACCTGGCCCGGGAGTCCGGCGCCGGCCTCTTCGTGCTGGCCCTCACCTCCAACCCGGAGGGCGCCGAGGTCCAGCGGGCGGTCCGTGAGGACGGCCGCACCATCGGCGCGACCATGCTCGCCCACCTCGCCGAGGAGAACGCGGGGGAGACCCCGATGGGCTCCTTCGGCGCGGTCGTCGGCGCCACCCTCGGCGACCTGTCCTCCTTCGACCTGGACATCAACGGGCCGCTCCTCGCCCCCGGCATCGGCGCCCAGGGCGCGACCCCCGCCGACCTCCCGGCCGTCTTCGGCGCGGCGGTCGGCAACGTCGTCCCGAACGTCAGCCGCGGGGTCCTGCGCCACGGCCCGGACGTGGCCGCCCTGCGGGACTCGGCGCACCGCTACGCGGACGAGATCCGCGCGGCCGTCGCCGGCTGACGCGTCTCCCGGACAATCCGCAGGTCGGAGCGGACGGGGCGCCCGACGGTGAGCCGTCTCACTCCTTGACGAAAACTTGGCTCAAAACCGGGTCAATATGCCGGAAAAGTCCTGGTCGGTCGATGCTGACCAGGACTTTTCCGCTGTTCTCGCTGACTGGAGCGGTCTCGGCCGCTAGTCTCCGGGGCAGAGCAGGCGTTCAACGACCACTCCGTTGATCGTTGCTCCACTGGTGTGGGGCGTCCAGGTTCCTCACCGGTCCGTATCCGACAGATCGACATCCGAGGTGACGTAGGCGTGGCTCTTCCGCCCCTTACCCCTGAACAGCGCGCAGCCGCGCTCGAAAAGGCCGCCGCGGCTCGCCGGGAGCGGGCCGAGGTCAAGAATCGACTCAAGCACTCCGGCGCCTCCCTCCAGGAGGTCATCAAGAGCGGCCAGGAGAACGACGTCATCGGCAAGATGAAGGTCTCCGCGCTGCTCGAGTCGCTGCCCGGCGTCGGCAAGGTCCGCGCCAAGCAGATCATGGAGCGCCTCGGCATCTCCGAGAGCCGTCGCGTCCGTGGTCTCGGCTCCAACCAGATCGCCTCCCTGGAGCGCGAGTTCGGCAGCACCGGCGCCTGATCCGGCGGCCGGCCCGGCCTCCGATCCGGGACATGCGTCCCGGGCATGCCGGTGAAGCTGGAATAATCGCTGCATGGCAGCAGAGGTACGTCCGCGGCTGACCGTGCTCTCCGGCCCCTCAGGGGTCGGCAAGAGCACGGTCGTCGCTCATATGCGCAAGGTCCACCCCGAGGTCTGGCTCTCGGTGTCGGCGACGACTCGGAAGCCCCGCCCCGGCGAGAAGCACGGCGTCCACTACTTCTTCGTCGCGGACGACGAGTTCGACAAGCTGATCGCCAACGGTGAGCTCCTCGAGTGGGCCGAGTTCGCGGGCAACCGCTACGGCACCCCCCGCGGCGCCGTCCTCGAGCGTCTTGACGCCGGCGAGCCCGTGCTCCTGGAGATCGACCTCCAGGGCGCTCGCCAGGTGAAGGACTCCATGCCGGAGTCCCAGCTGGTCTTCCTGGCCCCGCCGAGCTGGGAGGAGCTGGTCCGCCGGCTCACCGGCCGCGGCACCGAGTCGGCCGAGGTCATCGAGCGCCGACTGGAGGCCGCGAAGGTCGAGCTGGCCGCCGAGTCGGAGTTCGACACCACCCTCGTCAACACCTCCGTCGAGGACGTCGCGCGCGAGCTGCTAACGTTGATGCACGTTGTCTGATCTTTTTTCCATCTTCGGAAGGTAGAGCGTGTCCTCTTCCATCACCGCGCCCGAGGGCATCATCAACCCGCCGATCGACGAGCTGCTCGAGGCCACGGACTCGAAGTACAGCCTCGTGATCTACGCGGCCAAGCGCGCGCGTCAGATCAACGCGTACTACTCCCAGCTCGGCGAGGGCCTGCTGGAGTACGTGGGTCCGCTCGTCGACACCCACGTCCACGAGAAGCCGCTCTCGATCGCCCTGCGCGAGATCAACGCGGGTCTGCTGACGTCCGAGGCCATCGAGGGCCCCGCGCAGTAAGCACACAGCGCTTGTAACGCTTGTCACCACAGGCCCGGCGGAACATCCGCCGGGCCTGTGGTGTCTCATGGAGTCGTACGCATCCGAGTGCGGGGAGCAACAGTGAGCGTGGTGGCCAAGCCGAAGGTCGTCCTGGGCGTGAGCGGCGGCATCGCCGCCTACAAGGCGTGCGAGCTGCTGCGCCGGCTGACCGAGTCGGGCCACGACGTGCGCGTCGTGCCCACCGACTCCGCCCTCCACTTCGTCGGCGCCGCCACCTGGTCCGCGCTCTCCGGCAACCCGGTCTCCACCGAGGTGTGGGAGTCCGTCCACGAGGTCCCGCACGTGCGGATCGGCCAGGCCGCCGACCTCGTCGTCGTCGCCCCCGCCACCGCCGACATGCTCGCCAAGGCCGCCCACGGGCTCGCGGACGACCTGCTCACCAACACGCTGCTCACCGCGCGCTGTCCGGTCGTCTTCGCCCCCGCCATGCACACCGAGATGTGGGAGCACCCGGCGACCCAGGAGAACGTGGCCACCCTGCGCCGCCGCGGCGCCGTCGTCATCGAGCCGGCCGTCGGCCGCCTCACCGGCGTCGACACCGGCAAGGGCCGGCTCCCCGAGCCGGGGGAGATCTTCGAGGTCTGCCGACGGATCCTCGCCCGCGGAGTGACCACCCCCGACCTCGCCGGACGTCACGTCGTGGTCAGCGCGGGCGGCACCCGCGAGCCCCTCGACCCCGTCCGCTACCTCGGCAACCGCTCCTCGGGGAAGCAGGGCTACGCCCTCGCGAAGGCCGCCGCCGCCCGCGGCGCCCGGGTCACCCTCGTCGAGGCGAACACCGGCATCGCCGACCCCGCCGGAGTCGACGTGGTCCACGTCGGCACCGCCGTCCAGCTCCGCGAGGCCGTCCTCAAGGCGGCCGCCGACGCCGACGCGGTCGTGATGGCCGCCGCCGTCGCCGACTTCCGCCCGGCCGTCTACGCGCCGGGGAAGATCAAGAAGACGGACGACGGGGGCGCGCCCACGATCGAACTCGTCCGCAACCCCGACATCCTCGCCGAGCTGTCCGCCGACCGCGCCCTGCCCGGCCAGGTGGTCGTCGGTTTCGCCGCCGAGACCGACGACGTCCTCGCCAACGGGCGCGCCAAGCTCGCCCGGAAGGGCTGCGACCTCCTCGTCGTCAACGAGGTCGGGGAGCGGAAGACCTTCGGCTCCGAGGAGAACGAGGCCGTCGTCCTCGCGTCGGACGGCGCCGAGACCCCCGTACCGTACGGGCCGAAGGAAGCGCTCGCCGAGACGGTCTGGGACCTGGTCCTGCCGCGGCTGCGCCCCGCGACCTGACGCATCCTCGCCGCCTCCCCGGCGCCGCGCCACGCCGCTGAGGGGGGGCGCGAACCGGCCCCCGAGGAGGCGCGAAACACCGCCTGACGAGTGATTTGCGCCCCACCCGGGTGGGCAGGTCTGCCTTGCCGGAGGCCGGTTCCGCCCGTCCACCGGCATTCGCCAGGCGAGACACCTGGTCCATTGCACGACCACGACCGATAGACTGTTCGTGGAACGTCGCGGGGCGCAGCCCCCTGCCGGTCCGCGTCACGAGTAGCCAGCAGCCGCTGCAACCCCAGGGAGCGTTGTGTCCCGTCGTCTGTTCACCTCGGAGTCCGTCACCGAGGGCCACCCCGACAAGATCGCTGACCAGATCAGCGACACCATTCTCGACGCGCTGCTGCGCGAGGACCCCACCTCGCGCGTCGCCGTCGAGACGCTGATCACCACCGGCCTGGTGCACGTCGCCGGTGAGGTGACCACCAAGGCGTGGGCGGACATCCCGACCCTCGTCCGGAACAAGATCCTCGAGATCGGTTACGACTCCTCGAAGAAGGGCTTCGACGGCGCCTCCTGCGGCGTGTCGGTGTCCATCGGATCCCAGTCCCCGGACATCGCCCAGGGCGTGGACACCGCGTACGAGAAGCGGGTCGAGGGCGACGAGGACGAGCTCGACAAGCAGGGCGCCGGCGACCAGGGCCTGATGTTCGGCTACGCGTCGGACGAGACCCCCGAGCTGATGCCGCTGCCGATCCACATCGCGCACCGGCTCTCCCGCCGCCTCACCGAGGTCCGCAAGAACGGGACCATCCCGTACCTGCGTCCCGACGGCAAGACCCAGGTCACCATCGAGTACGACGGCGACAAGGCCGTCCGCCTCGACACGGTCGTCGTCTCCTCGCAGCACGCCTCGGACATCGACCTCGAGTCGCTGCTCGCGCCCGACATCCGCGAGTTCGTCGTCGAGCACGTCTTGGGGCAGCTCGTCGAGGACGGCATCAAGCTCGACACCGAGGGCTACCGCCTGCTCGTGAACCCGACCGGCCGCTTCGAGATCGGCGGCCCGATGGGCGACGCCGGCCTCACCGGCCGCAAGATCATCATCGACACCTACGGCGGCATGGCCCGGCACGGTGGCGGCGCCTTCTCCGGCAAGGACCCGTCCAAGGTCGACCGCTCGGCCGCCTACGCCATGCGCTGGGTCGCCAAGAACGTCGTCGCCGCGGGCCTCGCCTCGCGCTGCGAGGTCCAGGTGGCCTACGCGATCGGCAAGGCCGAGCCCGTCGGCCTCTTCGTCGAGACCTTCGGCACCCACACCGTCGAGACCGAGAAGATCGAGCACGCCATCGGCGAGGTCTTCGACCTCCGCCCGGCCGCGATCATCCGCGACCTCGACCTGCTCCGCCCGATCTACTCCCAGACCGCCGCCTACGGCCACTTCGGCCGTGAGCTGCCGGACTTCACCTGGGAGCGCACGGACCGCGTGGACGCCCTGAAGCAGGCCGCCGGCCTCTAGGCCCGGACGTACGCGACCGAAGCCCGGTACCCCTCGCGGGGCGCCGGGCTTCGGTCATGTCCGGCTGTCGGTGGCGTCTGGTAGGTATGGGGCTGTGAGCAGCGAGAACGAGAAGTCCGACGAGCCCGAGCAGCTCGCGCTCATCCGGGAGACCGTCCGGAAGGCGAAGGTGCCGCGGGCCAAGCCGCGGACATGGCGGGGGGCCGCGCTGGCCAAGGAACTGCCGGTCGCGCGGGTCGTCGTGAACAAGGGGGCGCTCCACCTCGACCAGTTCTTCGACTACGCGGTCCCCGAGGAGCTGGACGAGGCCGCCCGGCCCGGAGTGCGGGTGCGGGTGCGGTTCGGGGCGGGGGCCCACCAGGTCAAGAACGGGCGGCGCGAGGGCGGGCGGCTCATCGACGGGTTCCTCGTCGAGCGGCGGGCCACATCGGACTACTCCGGGCCGCTGGCCGCGCTCGCCGACGTCGTCTCGCCCGAGCCGGTGCTCGGACCCGAGCTGCTCGGCCTCGCCCGGGCCGTCGCCGACCGGTACGCGGGCAGCCTCGCCGACGTGCTCCAGCTCGCCGTGCCGCCGCGCAGCGCCAAGGCGGAGGACCGGCCCTCGCCCGCGCCGCTGCCGCCGCCGAGGGCGCCGGAGCCGGGGAGCTGGACGCGGTACGAGCGAGGGCCGGCGTTCCTGGACTCCCTCGCGCGCGGCGGGACGCCCCGCGCCGTGTGGAACGCGCTGCCGGGGCCGTACTGGGCGCAGGAGATCGCCCGCGCCGTCGCCGCCACCCTCGCCTCCGGACGCGGCGCGCTCGTCGTCGTCCCCGACGGGCGGGCCGCGGGCCGGGTCGACGCGGCGCTGACCGAGGTCCTGGGGGAGGGGCGGCACGCGCTGCTCACCGCCGAGGCGGGCCCCGAGAAGCGGTACGGGCAGTGGCTCGCCGTCCGGCGCGGTGCCGTGCGGGCCGTCGTCGGCACCCGGGCGGCCATGTTCGCGCCCGTGCGGGACCTGGGGCTCGCCGTCATCTGGGACGACGGCGACGGCAGCCACAGCGAACCGCACGCCCCGCAGCCCCACGCCCGCGAGGTGCTGCTGCTGCGCGCCGCCCACGACCGGTGCGCCTTCCTGCTCGGCTCCACCAGCTGCACCGTCGAGGCCGCACAGCTCGTCGAGTCCGGCTGGGCCCAGCCCCTCGTGGCCGGGCGCGACCAGGTGCGGGCCGCCGCGCCGCTCGTGCGGACCGTCGGCGACACCGACCTCGCCCGCGACGAGGCCGCGCGGGCCGCCCGACTGCCCACGCTCGCCTGGCAGGTGGTCCGGGAGGGCCTCAAGACCGGGCCGGTGCTCGTCCAGGTCCCCCGCCGGGGGTACGTGCCGAGGCTGGCCTGCGAGCGCTGCCGCACGCCCGCCCGCTGCCGGCACTGCGCCGGACCCCTGGAAGCCCCCGAGCAGCAGGAGCTGCGGTGCGGCTGGTGCGGCCGCGGCGCCCCCGACTGGCACTGCGTGGAGTGCGGCTCGACCCGCCTGCGGGCCCAGGTGGTCGGGGCCCGGCGGACCGCGGAGGAGCTCGGCCGGGCGTTCCCCGCCGTCCCGGTACGGACCTCCGGACGCGACCACGTCCTGGACAGCGTGCCCGGACGCCCCGCGCTCGTCGTCTCCACCCCCGGAGCCGAACCCGTGGCCGAGGGCGGCTACGCGGCCGCGCTGCTCCTCGACGGCTGGGCCATGCTCGGCCGGCCCGACCTGCGCGCGGGCGAGGAGGCGCTGCGCCGCTGGATCGACGCGGCCGCGCTGGTCCGCGGCCAGGCCGAGGGCGGCACCGTCGTCGTGGTCGCCGAACCGACCCTCCGGCCCGTCCAGGCGCTGGTCCGCTGGGACCCGGCCGGGCACGCCCGGCGGGAGCTGGCCGAGCGGGCCGAGCTGGGCTTCCCGCCGGTCTCCCGGATGGCCGCCGTGACCGGGCCGCCGGAAGCGGTCGAGGGCTTCCTCGCGGCGGCCGGACTCCCCGCCGACGCCGAGGTCCTCGGACCCGTGCCGCTGCCCGTCGTCCGCCCCGGCGGGCCCCGCAGGCCCGGCGACCCGCCGCCGGGCGAGCAGTGGGAACGGGCCCTGGTCAGGGTCCCGCCGGGCAGCGGCGCGGCCCTCGCGACCTCGCTCAAACAGACCCGGGCCGGGCGCCTCGCGCGGGGCGGCGGGGATCCGGTGCGGATCCGCGTGGACCCGCCGGACATCGGCTGACGGGGCCCCACGAACGCCACGGCCGCCCGTCCCCGGTGGGGCGGGCGGCCGTGCGGCGCTCGGCGGTCAGACGTTGCGCGGGCCGGGGAAGGCCGAAGGGCGCGGGTCCTCGCGGAGGGCGGAGCTGCCCGAGGTGGGCTGCGGCGGCATCGAACGGGCGGCGGGGACCGAGGGGAGCGCGCGGGCCACGCCCGGCTCCACCGAGTGGTCCTGGTCCACGGCCACGCCCGGCTGGGGGGCGCGCCGGGCGCCGTAGCGGCGGTGGACGGCCTGCTTGGTGACCCCGAGCGCGGAACCCACCGCGTCCCAGGAGAACCCGAGCGAGCGGTCGAAGTCGACCGCCGCGGTCACCAGGGTCTCGACGCTGTCCCGCAGCTCCTGGGCGAGGCGTACGGTCGGGGCGGGCGCGCGCCCGTAGACGACGAAGCCCGTGGACGGGCCGGAGCGGCGAGGGCGGTAGACATTGCCCAGCTGGGCCGTGAGCGTGCGCAGTGCGTCCACCTGCCGCCGGACCCGCTCGATGTCCCGCACCAACAGATGCAGACTTGCCCGGGCTTGGGCGTCGTGGGTTGCGTGGTCGGCCATGTGAAAGCCTCTCGAACCGGCGTTTAAGGGGGCGGGTCGCGGAGGGGGGAACAGCGACCCGATTCGGTCAATCTCTCTTGACCAACGCGCCACCGGGAGTTGGGTCACGCTGCGGGGGCGTACACGCATATGCGCGGGGCGCTCGTCCTCCCGTACGCCCCCTCCGCCCCAGCCGCCTAGACTGGTGCGCTGCCCGCAACGCCCCCGGAGAGACAGGCAGTCGCCACCCATGAAGCTCGTCTTCGCAGGCACCCCCGAGGTCGCCGTTCCCGCCCTGGACGCCCTGCTCGCCTCCGGGCGGCACGAGGTGGCCGCCGTGGTCACCCGGCCGGACGCCCCGGCGGGGCGCGGCCGGCGGCTCGTCGCCAGCCCGGTCGCCCAGCGGGCCGAGGAGGCGGGCATCGAGGTCCTGAAGCCGGCCAGGCCGCGCGACGAGGAGTTCCTCGCCCGGCTGCGGGAGATCGCGCCGGACTGCTGCCCGGTCGTCGCGTACGGCGCGCTGCTGCCCAAGGTCGCGCTCGACATCCCCGCCCGCGGCTGGGTCAACCTGCACTTCTCGCTGCTGCCCGCCTGGCGGGGCGCGGCGCCCGTCCAGCACTCCCTGATGGCCGGCGACCAGGTGACGGGCGCCTCCACCTTCCTCATCGAGGAGGGCCTCGACTCCGGCCCGGTCTACGGCGTCGTCACCGAGGACGTCCGCCCGACCGACACCAGCGGCGACCTGCTCACCCGGCTCGCCTTCGCGGGCGCCGGACTGCTCGCCGCGACCATGGACGGCATCGAGGACGGCACGCTCCAGGCCGTCCCGCAGCCGGTCGAGGGCGTCACCCTCGCCCCGAAGATCCAGGTCGAGGACGCCCACGTCGACTTCGCCGCCCCGGCGCTCCGGGTGGACCGCGTGGTCCGCGGCTGCACCCCGGCCCCCGGCGCCTGGACCGTCTTCCGCGGCGAACGCCTCAAGCTGATCCAGGTCACCCCCCTCCCGGACCGCACCGACCTCGCCCCGGGCGAGCTCTCCGTCGGCAAGAACAACGTGTACGCGGGCACCGGCTCGTACGCCGTGGAACTGCTCTGGGTCCAGCCCCAGGGCAAGAAGCCCATGAAGGCCGCCGACTGGGCCCGGGGCGTCCGGATCGCCCCGGGCGAGCGGCTGGGGGCGTAGGGCGCGGGGCGCGGGCGGCTCCGCGGGAGACGTAGGCTGGGAGCGTTCGACCCCTCATTTCGTCACGCGGAGCACCTTTGAGCGAGCAGGCACGTCGCCGTCCCCACAAGCCCTACCGGCGGCCCCAGAAGGACCCCGTCCGGATGCTCGCCTTCGAGGCGCTGAGGGCGGTGGACGAGCGGGACGCCTACGCGAACCTGGTGCTGCCGCCGCTGCTCAGGAAGGCCCGGGAGAAGGGCGACTTCGACGGGCGGGACGCGGCGCTGGCGACCGAGCTCGTCTACGGGACGCTGCGCCGCCAGGGCACGTACGACGCGATCATCTCGGCCTGCATCGACCGGCCGCTGCGCGAGGTCGACCCGCCCGTGCTCGACGTCCTCTCGCTCGGCGCCCACCAGCTCCTGGGCACCCGGATCCCGACCCACGCCGCCGTCTCCGCCAGCGTCGAGCTGGCCCGGGTGGTGCTCGGCGACGGGCGCGCCAAGTTCGTGAACGCCGTGCTGCGGAAGATCTCGCAGCAGGACCTCGACGCCTGGGTGGAGCAGGTCGCCCCGCCGTACGACGAGGACGCCGAGGACCACCTCGCCGTCGTCCACTCGCACCCCCGCTGGGTCGTCTCCGCGCTGTGGGACGCCCTGGGCGGCGGCCGCGCGGGGATCGAGAGCCTGCTGGAGGCCGACAACGAGCGGCCCGAGGTCACCCTCGTCGCCCGGCCCGGCCGGGTCACGACCGAGGAGCTGGCCGCCACGGCCGAGACCGAGCCCGGCCGCTGGTCGCCGTACGCCCTGCGGATGGCCGAGGGCGGCGAGCCCGGCGCCATCGAGGCGGTCAAGGAGGGCCGGGCCGGCGTCCAGGACGAGGGCAGCCAGCTCGTCGCGATCGCCCTCGCCGACGCGCCCCTGGAGGGCTCCGACACCCGCTGGCTCGACGGCTGCGCGGGACCCGGCGGCAAGGCCGCGCTGCTCGCCGCGCTCGCCTCCGAGCGGGGCGCGACGCTCCTCGCCTCCGAGAAGCAGCCGCACCGTGCCCGCCTCGTCGAGCGCGCCCTCGCCGGCAACCCCGGCCCCTACCAGGTGATCGCCGCCGACGGCACCCGCCCGCCGTGGCGCCCCGGCTCCTTCGACCGGGTCCTCATGGACGTGCCGTGCTCGGGCCTCGGCGCCCTGCGCCGCCGCCCCGAGGCCCGCTGGCGCCGCCGCCCCGAGGACCTGGACGGCTTCGGCCCGCTCCAGCGCGCCCTGCTCACCGAGGCGCTCGGCGCGGTGCGGGTCGGGGGCGTGGTGGGGTACGCGACCTGCTCGCCGCACCTCGCCGAGACCCGGGTGGTCGTCGACGACGCCCTCAAGAAGGTGGGCGGCGCCGAGCTGATCGACGCCCGCCCGCTGCTGCCCGGCGTCCCGGAGCTCGGTGACGGCCCGGACGTCCAGCTGTGGCCGCATCTGCACGGTACGGACGCCATGTATCTGGCGCTGCTGCGCCGGACCGCCTGAGTTCCGGTCGTCCGACCGTTCGATCGCCCGACCGCAATCTCCCGGTCTGTACGGGTCCCGGACTCGTCGCTTCGTACCGAAATTGGTCTGGACCGGATCCGAAACCGCTCAGCGGCAAAGAAGTGCCCAAGAACGTGGGAGGCTTGGCTCATGGCGCAGATCAACCCCAGCATCCTGTCCGCGGACTTCGCCCGGCTCGCCGATGAGGCGAAGGCCGTCGGCGGCGCGGACTGGCTGCACGTCGACGTGATGGACAACCACTTCGTCCCCAACCTGACGCTGGGCGTCCCGATCGTGGAGTCGCTGGCCCGTGCGACGGACACCCCGCTCGACTGCCACCTGATGATCGAGGACCCCGACCGCTGGGCCCCGCAGTACGTGGAGGCGGGCGCCGGCTCGGTGACCTTCCACGTCGAGGCCGCCGCGGCGCCGGTCCGGCTCGCCCGGGAGATCCGGGCCAAGGGCGCGCGCGCCTCGATGGCGCTCAAGCCGGCCACGCCCATCGAGCCGTACGAGGACCTGCTCCCCGAGCTCGACATGCTGCTCATCATGACCGTCGAGCCCGGCTTCGGCGGTCAGGCCTTCCTCGACATCATGCTCCCCAAGATCCGCCGGACCCGGGAACTGATCTCCAAGCACGGTCTGGAGCTGTGGCTCCAGGTCGACGGCGGGGTCGCCGAGTCCACGATCGAGCGGTGCGCCGAGGCCGGCGCCGACGTCTTCGTCGCGGGTTCCGCGGTGTACGGAGCGGCGGATCCGGCCGCGGCCGTCGCCTCGCTCAGGGCCCGCGCCGAGGCCGCGACCGCCTCCGCCGCGTGGGCGTGTGGCCACTGAGCCACCGGTGGATGAACGCGGCCCGTCGGGCCGCCGACAGGACTGATCAGGGCCCGCCGGATCTGACAGGATGAACGGCGAGTCCAGAGTGTGAACGACATCGGTATGTGACTTCCGTACGTGAACAGCGGTACATGAACAGCAGTGAGGAGATCGCGGTGGCGGGTATGTCGGCGGGACGGTCAGCCCTGCGGATGGGCCCCGCGGAGCTGGTGCAGGCGGCGGCCATGGCCCGCCGCTTCTACCTCGAGGGCAAGTCCAAGATCCAGATCGCCGAGGAGTTCGGCGTGAGCCGCTTCAAGGTGGCCCGGGTCCTGGAGACCGCCCTGGAGCGCGACCTCGTGCGGATCGAGATCCGCGTACCGGCCGAGCTGGACGCCGAGCGCTCCGACGCGCTCCGTGCCCGCTACGGGCTCCGCCACGCCGTCGTCGTCGAGTCCCCGACGGAGGGCGACGACGAGTCGCCCGACCCGGAGAACCTCGGCGAGGTCGCGGCCGACCTGCTCGGCGAACTCGTCACCGAGGGCGACGTCCTCGGCCTGGCCTGGGGCCGCTCCACCATCCACATGGCGGCGGCCCTCGACCGGCTGCCCCCTTGCACGGTCGTCCAGCTCACCGGGGTGTACGACGCCGGGACCGCCGAGCGCGGCTCCGTCGAGGCCGTGCGGCGCGCCGCCCAGGTCTCCGGCGGCGAGGCCCACCCCATCTACGCGCCCATGCTGCTGCCCGACCCGGCGACCGCGGCCGCGCTGCGCAGCCAGACCGGCATCGCGCGGGCCTTCGAGTACTTCGACAAGGTCACCGTCGCCTGCGTCTCCATCGGCTCCTGGGAGCCGGGCATCTCGACCGTCCACGACATGCTCTCCGACGCCGAGCGAGCCCACTACGCCTCGCTGGGCGTCGCCGCCGAGATGTCCGCGCACCTCTTCGACACCGAGGGGCGCCGGGTCGGCCGCGACCTCGGCGAGCGCTGCATCACCGTCGAGGCGGACCGGCTGCGCCGGATCCCCGAGGTCGTGGCGATCGCCGGCGGCCAGCGCAAGGCCGCCGCGATCGGAGCGGTGCTCCGCTCCGGACTCGTCACCAGCCTGGTCACCGACCGCGCCGCCGCGGACTACCTGCTCACCGAGTCCAGCCCGGGCACGCACCCGGCGCTCGAGCGCAGGGACCCCGACGGCAGCTGAGCGAAGCCGCACGGCGGCAGGGGCCGGAGCCATCCCGTGACGGTATGTTCGGGCCATGCTGCTCCGGCCCCTGCGCGTGCTCCTCGCGCTCGTCCTCGCCGTCTTCCTGGCCGGCTGCTCCTCGGCGGGCGGCGGCGCCGCCCCCACGGCCCGGGCCCCGACCCGTACGACCGCGGCCGCGTCCACCGGCACCTCGGGGCTGCCCACCGTACGGGCGTCGGAGCTGCCTCCCGAGGCGCGCAGGACGCTCGACCTCATCGCGCGCGGCGGCCCCTTCCCGTACGCCAAGGACGGCGCCGTCTTCTCGAACTTCGAGCGCGTCCTGCCCCGGCGCGCACGCGGGTACTACCACGAGTACACGGTGAGGACCCCCGGCGAGCGCGACCGGGGCGCCCGGCGCATCGTCACCGGACGGAGCGGGGAGACGTACTACACGGACGACCACTACGAGACGTTCCGGGAGGTGGTCGCGGATGAGGATCGATGACGCCGTCGTCCTCGACCTGCACGGGGTCACCGACAAGACCGCCTTCATGAACCGCTGTGTGCGCGCGCTGCCGCTGCCCGTCTGGTTCGGCCGCAACTGGGACGCCCTCGCCGACTCCCTCGCCGATATGCGCGAACCCATGGCGGTCGTCGTGACCGGCTGGCAGGCTTACGCCGAGGCCAGTCCCCACGACTGGGCCGTCGCCCAGGAGGTCTTCTCGACGGCGGCCCGGGCCAGCTCCGCCGGCCTCGCGGTCCTCCTCTCGCTCGGCCACTTGGAGGATCCGACAGCACCCCCTGCCCAAGGCTCGGACGTTTCGCCCGCACCGCCTGCGCCACCCTCCGTGGGACAATGAACTACGTGCTTTTTCCCCTGGCTGAAATGCCTAGGGGCCGATCCGAACGACTGGGATGTCAGCACGTGCGTTTCCTCAATGACGTCAAGCCGCCCTACGACCTGACGTACGACGATGTGTTCATGGTGCCGAGCCGCTCGGCCGTCGGTTCCCGCCAGGCCGTGGACCTCTCCTCCCCCGACGGGACCGGGACGACGATCCCGCTCGTCGTGGCCAACATGACCGCCATCGCCGGCCGCCGGATGGCCGAGACCGTCGCCCGCCGCGGCGGCCTGGTCGTCATCCCGCAGGACATCCCGATCGAGGTCGTCACCGACGTCATCTCGTGGGTGAAGAGCCGCCACCACGTGCTGGACACCCCGATCGTCCTCGAGCCGCACCAGACCGTCGCCGACGCGCTCTCCCTGCTCCCGAAGCGCGCCCACGACGCCGGTGTCGTCGTCGACGAGAACCGCCGCCCGGTGGGCGTCGTCACCGACGCCGACCTCTCCGGCGTGGACCGCTTCACGCAGCTCTCCGAGGTCATGTCCAAGGACCTGCTGCTCCTGGACGCCGACATCGACCCGCGCGAGGCCTTCAACACCCTCGACGCCCACAACCGCCGCTACGCCCCGGCCGTGGACGCGGAGGGCAAGCTCGTCGGCATCCTCACCCGCAAGGGCGCCCTGCGCGCGACCCTGTACTCCCCGGCCGTCGACGCCCAGGGACGGCTCCGCATCGCCGCCGCCGTCGGCATCAACGGCGACGTGGCCGGCAAGGCCAAGCAGCTGCTCGACGCGGGCGTCGACACGCTCGTCATCGACACCGCGCACGGCCACCAGGAGTCGATGATCAGCGCGATCCGCACCGTGCGGGCGCTCGACCCGCAGGTCCCGATCGTCGCGGGCAACATCGTCGCCGCCGAGGGCGTCAAGGACCTCATCGAGGCGGGCGCGGACATCATCAAGGTCGGTGTCGGCCCCGGCGCCATGTGCACCACCCGCATGATGACCGGCGTCGGCCGGCCGCAGTTCTCCGCCGTCCTGGAGTGCGCCGCCGAGGCGAAGAAGTACGGCAAGCACGTCTGGGCCGACGGCGGTGTCCGTCACCCGCGCGACGTCGCCATGGCGCTCGCCGCCGGCGCGTCCAACGTGATGATCGGCTCCTGGTTCGCCGGGACGTACGAGTCCCCAGGCGACCTCCAGCACGACGCCAAGGGCCGTGCCTACAAGGAGTCCTTCGGCATGGCCTCGGCCCGCGCCGTCCGCAACCGGACCTCCGACGAGTCCGCCTACGACCGCGCCCGCAAGGCGCTGTTCGAGGAGGGCATCTCCACCTCCCGCATGTTCCTCGACCCGCAGCGTCCGGGCGTCGAGGACCTGATCGACTCGATCATCGCGGGCGTCCGCTCCTCCTGCACCTACGCCGGTGCGGCCTCGCTCGCCGAGTTCGAGGAGAAGTCGGTGGTCGGCATCCAGTCCGCGGCGGGCTACGCCGAGGGCAAGCCCCTGCACGCCAGCTGGAGCTAGTCGCTCGCTGCCGTACGCCGTATGCCGTGGGCCCCCGGGGAGACCTCTTCCCGGGGGCCCACGGCGTTCCGGCCGCTTCCGGAGGCCGGGTCAGGCGGGGTCGCTTCGTACCGTGGTGACGGCAAGCGTGGCGTAGTGCATCGTGAACCTGCCCCCTGCCGCGTCGATGGCCGCGCCGACGCCTGTCAGCACTTCCGCGAGTGCGGCCTGCGGGAGCCGGGTGAAGGCGCCCTGGGTGGGCAGCTGATCCAGCCACTCGTCCCGGGTGTAGACCCGTTCCCAGTCGAACCGCCACTGCTCGGGGTCGGCGTACCCGTCCGCCTTCCTTACCCCGGCGACCGCCTTGCCGCACAGCGCCGCGTACGCGTCCACGGCCGACACCGCCCCCTGCCGTGCGGCGAGCGAGTCGGGCACGACCCGGCGATAGACCTCGGCGACCGCCTCCGCCACGTCGGGCTGGGGCCGGCCCGCGTTCCAGAAGAGGGCGAGCACACCGTGGGGACGCAGGGCCTGTGCCGCCTTGGCGGCTCCGGCGACCGGGTCCACCCAGTGCCAGGTCTGTCCGGAGACGACGGCGTCGAACCGCCGGCCTGCCGGATCCCAGGTCTCGAACGCCGCCACCTCGACGTCGAGTCCACGCCGGCGTGCCAGGTCGGCCATGCGGGCGTCGACGTCGACGCCGAGCACCCGGCATCCGGCCGCTGCGAACTGCCGGGCCACGATGCCGGTGCCGCAGCCGACGTCCAGGACGTCGCGGCCGGGTGCGACGGTGAGGATCCGGTCCACCAGCGCTGTGGGGTAGCCGGGGCGAGCCCGGTCATAGCGTTCGGCATCCGAACCGAACGACTCCGCCACCTGTCGGTTCTCATGAGATGCGGGCGGGCGAGGAGCTCGCTCCGGCGGTAGAGTGGGCATGTGCCCACTATTAGTGGGCACATGCCCACTCGTCAATCCGGACGGGCCGGTCGAGAAGGCGAGGAGACGTAAGGTGCCCACGGGAGTAGCCCTCCACGACGTACGCGGCCAATTGTTCGATGCTGCTGAACGCGTACTGGTCCGGGAGGGGCCGAGCGCGCTCACCAGCCGGGCGGTCACCCTGGAGGCGGGCTGCGCCAAGGGCGTCCTGCACCGGCACTTCGCGGACTTCGACGACTTCCTCGCCGAGCTCGTACGGGACCGCGTCGCCCGTATCGACGGTCATGCCGCCGCCCTGCGCGAGTCCGCCGGAACCGGCACCGTCACCGACAACCTCACCCGGGTGCTGCCGGACCTGTTCGATCCGGTCGCGGTGGCGGTCGTCAGCCTCGTCACCTCCCGGGACGGCCTGCGCGCCCGACTGCGCGAGGCCAGGCCCGTCGGTGTCCCGATCCTGACCGATGCCGCGACCGCGATCGCCTCCTACCTCACGGCCGAGCGCGAACTCGGCCGCATCGCCGAGGACGCCGACGTCGGCACCCTCGCTCCCACCCTCATCGGCGCCGCGCACATGCTGTTCGCCGACCGGCAAGGCGTCCCGCCCGAGGCCGAAGACATCGGCAAGGTCGTGAACGCGGTCATCGCCGGCGTCCGGTGAGAACCGCGCGGGCGAGCCGCAGGTGGTGCGGGTCAGGTCTTCAGGGCGCCGCGTAGCGCCGCCGCCACCGCGCGGGCCAGGCGCGCGTGCCCCGCGTCGTTCGGGTGGAGGCCGTCCGCCAGGTGCTCCGGGCCCAGGAGCGGGCGGCCCGGGAGGAGCAGGAGGTGGGGGTCGCCTTCCGCCGCGAGGTCCCGGGCCGCTCGTTCCATCGCCCGGCGCAGCTCCGTGAGCGTGGCCCCGAGGGCGTTGCGGGTGTGTTCCGCCTCGGGGCGCAGGACCGGGGAGACGATCAGCAGCGGGGTCTCCGGGTGGCCCCGGCGGACCAGGCCCACGAAGGCGCGGACGGTCGCGTAGAGCCAGTCGGCGGTGGCGGGCACCCGGGACCAGCAGTTGGTGCCGAAGGCGAGGGTGATGACCTCGCCCGGGAGCCGCGCCAGCTGCTCGGCCAGGGGCAGCTCCCCCCTGGCCCCGCCCGCGTACCCCAGGTTGACCGGGTCGAGGCCGAGGAGCCGCCCGGCCGTCGCGGGCCAGGAGTTCGCGGGGCGGGTCGACCACCAGCCCTCGGTGATCGAGTCGCCGTGGACGAGCCAGCGGGGCCGGGCCGGGGCGGGGGAGAGGGCGCCGCCGACGGCCCGCAGGGCGAGCGGCAGGGGCGCCTGGCCCTCCGGGAGGTGGACGGTGAACACACCGCCGCCCGGGGGCAGCGGGAGCCTGACGACGGCCTCGGGGGCCGGGGCGGCGCACGTCTCGCCGACGAGCCGGGTGCCCTGCCAGAGGGCGAAGCAGTGCCGCAGCCCGTGCAGGGGGTCGCCGGGCTCTGGGACGGTCGCCCGGTAGCGGAGCTCCACCGCGC
The DNA here is from genome assembly GCF_900105415.1 of Streptomyces sp. TLI_105. Classification (GTDB taxonomy): domain Bacteria; phylum Actinomycetota; class Actinomycetes; order Streptomycetales; family Streptomycetaceae; genus Streptomyces. The sequence continues at coordinate 6,783,404 of NZ_FNSM01000001.1, forward strand.
GCGTGCCGGGCGCGGCCGTGAACTCGATCCGTACGCCGATGGGCAGCGCCGCCCGTTCGGCGATGTCCCACGGCAGCCGTGCGAGGTCGTCGGGGTCGGCGCGTACGGGCCGGTCGCCGTCCAGCCAGGCCGTGCCGCGCAGGAACGGTGTCGGGTCGAGCCACTGCACCGGAACCTCCGATCGTGGGTCGCCAAAGGCGGTCGTCAGGGGCTCGCAGCGTCGGTCATTCCGCATGAGGAGTCCATACGCCCGCGCGGGCCGGTTCACACCCGGATGTGTCGATTCATGCGGGGGCGCGCAATGTTTGCCCGTCTGTGTTCGAAGAGCGCAATGATCATCCGGCACTGCGCAACAACCCTGCATTACGACTGCGAACCTTCGCCCCTTAGGCTCGTGCCTCGTACCAGGAGTGGCGGCGACCGCCTGCTCGGCGGTTTCTGTCCCCCGTGGGCCTGCTCAGGCATGCCCGTGCACCGCCGCGGTCGTCTCCGTACCCACAGGCAGCGATGAAGGAGCCTCCGCAGTGCTGGACCATGGCGCAGCCCCACCGGCCGTCGACACGACCACCCCGAAGACCTCCGTTCTCGGCGCGCTCGTCCGCCGCAAGCCGGTAGAACGCCTGGTCGACGAGGGTGGCCAGGGAGAGGGCGGCAGTCTCCGTCGCTCGCTCTCGATGTGGCAGCTGACCATGATCAGCATCGGTGCCACGCTCGGCACCGGCATCTTCGTCGTCCTCGGCGGCGCCGTCCCGAAGGCCGGTCCGGCCGTCACGATCGCCTTCGTCATCGCCGGCCTCACGGCGCTGTTCTCGGCGCTCTCGTACGCCGAGCTGGCCGGCTCCATACCGGTCGCCGGCTCCTCGTACTCGTACGCGTACGCAACGATGGGTGAACTCGTCGCCTGGGTCTGCGGCTGGTGCCTGGTCCTGGAGTACGGCGTCTCCGTCGCGGCCGTGGCCGTCGGCTGGGGCGAGTACCTCAACGAGCTGCTCGACGGCACGATCGGCGTCACCATTCCCGACGTGCTCTCCTCGGCCCCCGGCGAGGGCGGTGTCATCAACCTGCCCGGCCTGATCGTCGTGCTGCTCGCCATGGTGTTCCTGCTCGGTGGCGCCCGCGAGTCCGCCGTGGTCAACACGATCATGGTCGTGGTGAAGATCGCCGCCCTCGCGCTCTTCTGCGCGATCGGCTTCATGGGCTTCAAGTCCGGCAACTACAAGGACTTCATGCCGCTCGGCATGACCGGTGTCGGCGCCGCGAGCGCCAGCCTCTTCTTCTCGTACATCGGTTTCGACGCCGCCTCCACGGCCGGCGAGGAGGCGAAGAACCCCAAGCGCGACCTGCCCCGCGCGATCATGCTCTCGCTGCTCATCGTCACCGCCCTCTACGTCCTGGTCGCCGCCGTCGCGGTCGGCGCGTGGAACTGGAAGGAGTTCGAGGGCTCCGAGGCCACGCTCGCGGCGATCATGAACGACGTCACCGGGCAGACCTTCTGGGGCACCATGCTCGCCGCCGGCGCGGTCATCTCCATCGCCAGCGTCGTCCTCACCGTGCTCTACGGCCAGACCCGCATCCTCTTCGCGATGTCCCGCGACGGCCTGGTCCCCAAGGTCTTCGGCAAGGTCAGCGGCAAGACCGGCACCCCGCGCATCAACACGGTCATCGTCTCGCTCTTCTGCGCCGTCCTCGCGTCGGTCGTCCCGCTCTACAAGCTCGTCGACGCCACCAGCATCGGCACGCTCTTCGCCTTCGGCCTGGTCAACATCGCGGTCATCGTGCTCCGCCGCACCCGCCCGGACATGCCGCGCACCTTCAAGGTGGCCCTCGGCCCGGTCTTCCCGATCCTCGGCCTGGGCTTCTGCGTGTACAACATGTTCGGCCTCGACGCCGTCACCTGGGTGGTCTTCGGTTGCTGGATGGCCGCCGGGCTCGTGTTCTACTTCCTGTACGGCATGCGCCGCTCCCGACTGGCCACGGCCCCGGCCCTGGCAGAGGCTCCAGCAGAGAAGTGATCCACCCGTAGTGCGACTCAACGACCTCGACGAACGCATCGTCCACGCCCTCGCGGAAGACGCCCGCCGCAGCTACGCCGACATCGGCTCGCTCGTCGGACTCTCCGCCCCCGCCGTGAAGCGGCGCGTGGACCGCCTCCGGGCCGAGGGAGCCATCACCGGCTTCACCGTCCGGGTGGACCCCGCGGCGCTCGGCTGGGAGACCGAGGGCTTCGTCGAGATCTACTGCCGCCACAACACCTCGCCGGAGGACATCCGGCGGGGTCTGGAGCGGTACCCCGAGGTGGTGTCCGCGTCGACCGTCACCGGTGACGCGGACGCCGTCGTCCAGGTCTTCGCCTCGGACATGCGCCACTTCGAGCGCGTCCTGGAGCGCATCGCGGGCGAGCCCTTCGTGGAGCGCACCAAGTCCGTCCTGGTGCTCTCGCCGCTGCTGCGGCGCTTCTCCTCGGGCTCGCCGGCGTAGCGGTGTGCGGCCGGGGGCGGTGCGGGCCGTGGTTCCCGCACCGCCCCTTCGCCCCGCCTACCCCCGTGGGGCGGTCTATTCGGTCGGGTAGTCGAGCTGCCAGGGCAGCACCTTGAAGTCGCCGGTGCCGGGCAGCACCTTCTCGAACGGGGCAGAGCTCAGGCACGGCGGAACCTCCAGGTTCGTCTCGCGCCCCACCCAGCTGTAGCCCAGCCGGTCCTGCTTGCCGAGGTCGTGGACGGAGACCCCGACCCGCTTGCCCATGCGGTCCTTCAGGTCGGTTTCGACGATGACACCCGTCACGACGGCCATCTTGCCGCCGGTGACCAGACAGTCGACCTTTGCCACCGCGTACCCGCCCTTGACGCCGGGCTTGTAGTGGCTGAACCGGAAGGTGCCCGTCGCGGCCTGCGGGTCCTTGTTGTCCTTCGCCGCCAGATGCGCGTCGAAGCTGAACGTGATGTCGTCCCCGGCCGGCCGGTACAGCTTGGCGGTGCCGGTCAGCGCGGCGGCTTCCCGGGCCGTGTGCGTCCCGTGCCCGCCCTCTCCTCCCGAGGCGATGGCGACACCCCCCGCCCCCAGGGTGAGCAGCACCGCGGCGGCTACGGCGACGATCTTCGTACGACGGTTCATCGTGGTCCCTTTCGGCAGGCCGTCCGGCAGGTCTTCCGGACGACCACCACTCTTCCGCCCGGGGCGCGCCCGGGCGTCGGGCCGCAGAAGGGTCCTCGTCTCCGCCGCGCGGCGGGGGAGCCGTACGACCCCGGTCGGAGCCGCGCGCAACGAATCGACGCGCCGACCACGGATCGCGCAACGGTTCGACGGTCGGTCCGCAACGCTGCCGCCTTGTCCCGGTGGAGCGCGAAACCGTACCGTTTTTGACGTCTTCCCCCTGTACTTTCGACCGTCGAGGATCGCCGATGCCCGCGCTGCGCACCGCCCTGCTCCAGAGCTCCGGTGAGCTCGGTGACGTGGCCGCCAACCTCAAGACCCTCGACGAGGCCGCCGCCCGTGCCGCGGCCGCCGGCGCCGACCTGCTGCTCGCCCCCGAGCTCTTCCTGACCGGCTACGCCATCGGCGCCGACATCGCGCGCCTGGCCGAGCCGGTCGACGGCCCCTCCGCCCGCGCCGTCGCGGCCGTCGCCGTGCGCCACGGCCTGGCCGTCGGCTACGGCTACCCGGAGCGGGACACCGAGCGGCACGGCGTCCTGTACAACTCCGCGCAGCTCATCGGCGCCGACGGCGTCCCGCTGGTGCAGTACCGCAAGACCCACCTCTTCGGGGACTTCGAGCTGAAGTGGTTCACCCCCGGTGACCGCCCCGTCGTCCAGGCGGAGCTCGGCGGGCTCACCGTCGGCATGATGATCTGCTACGACGTCGAGTTCCCCGAGAACGTCCGGGCGCACGCGCTGGCCGGCACGGACCTCCTCCTCGTGCCCACCGCGCTCATGCACCCCGCCGAGGTCGTGCCCCTGTCCGTGGTGCCGGTCCGCGCCTTCGAGAACCAGCTCTACCTCGCGTACGCCAACCGGACCGGCCCCGAGGGCGACTTCGAGTTCGTCGGCCTCTCCACCCTGGCAGGCCCCGACGGCACCGCCCGGGCCCGCGCCGGACGCGGCGAGGAGCTCGTCCTCGGCGACGTCGACCCGGCCTTCCTCGCGGCCTCCCGCGCGGAGAACCCCTACCTGCGCGACCGGCGCCCGGGCCTCTACGGCTCCCTCGTCTGAGCCGCCGCCCCACCCCCCTCCCCGCCTCACCCTTTTTCCGTGCAAGGAGTCCGTACCCCATGACGTCCACGGTGCCCACGACCGCCGTCCCGCACAGCGACGGCCAGCCGCCGATCACCATGTTCGGTCCGGACTTCCCGTACGCCTACGACGACTTCCTGGCCCACCCGGCCGGGCTCGGCCAGATACCGGCCACCGAGCACGGCACCGAGGTCGCCGTCATCGGCGGCGGGCTCTCCGGCATCATCGCCGCGTACGAGCTGATGAAGATGGGCCTCAAGCCCGTCGTCTACGAGGCCGACCAGATCGGCGGCCGACTGCGCACCGTCGGCTTCGAGGGCACCGGCGCCGAGGGCCTCACCGCGGAGATGGGCGCCATGCGCTTCCCGCCCTCCTCGACCGCGCTCCAGCACTACATCGACCTGGTCGGCCTGGAGACCAAGCCCTTCCCGAACCCGCTGGCCGAGTCGACCCCGTCGACCGTCGTCGACCTCAAGGGCGAGTCGCACTACGCCACCACCGTCGACGACCTCCCGCAGGTCTACCGCGACGTGATGAACGCGTGGAACGCCTGCCTGGACGAGGGCGCCGACTTCTCCGACATGAACCAGGCCATGCGCGAGCGCGACGTCCCGCGCATCCGCGAGATCTGGTCGAAGCTCGTCGAGAAGCTCGACAACCAGACCTTCTACGGCTTCCTCTGCGACTCCGAGGCCTTCAAGTCCTTCCGCCACCGCGAGATCTTCGGCCAGGTCGGCTTCGGCACCGGCGGCTGGGACACCGACTTCCCCAACTCCATCCTGGAGATCCTCCGCGTCGTCTACACCGAGGCCGACGACCACCACCGCGGCATCGTCGGCGGCTCGCAGCAGCTGCCGATGCGCCTGTGGGAGCGCGAGCCGGAGAAGATCGTCCACTGGGCGCAGGGCACCTCGCTCAGCTCCCTGCACGATGGCACCCCGAAGCCGGCCGTGACGCGGCTGAACCGGACCGCCGGCAACCGGATCACGGTCACCGACGCCTCCGGCGACATCCGCACGTACCAGGCGGCGATCTTCACCGCCCAGTCCTGGATGCTGCTCTCCAAGATCGCCTGCGACGACTCGCTCTTCCCGATCGACCACTGGACGGCGATCGAGCGCACCCACTACATGGAGTCCTCGAAGCTCTTCGTCCCCGTCGACCGGCCGTTCTGGCTGGACAAGGACGAGGAGACCGGCCGGGACGTCATGTCGATGACGCTGACCGACCGGATGACCCGCGGCACCTACCTCCTGGACGAGGGCCCGGACAAGCCGGCCGTCATCTGCCTCTCGTACACCTGGTGCGACGACAGCCTGAAGTGGCTGCCGCTCTCGGCGAACGAGCGGATGGAGGTCATGCTGAAGTCGCTCGGCGAGATCTACCCGAAGGTCGACATCCGGAAGCACATCATCGGCAACCCGGTGACGGTCTCCTGGGAGAACGAGCCTTACTTCATGGGCGCCTTCAAGGCGAACCTGCCGGGCCACTACCGCTACCAGCGCCGCCTGTTCACGCACTTCATGCAGGACCGGCTGCCCGAGGACAAGCGGGGCATCTTCCTCGCCGGCGACGACATCTCCTGGACGGCCGGCTGGGCCGAGGGCGCGGTGCAGACGGCGCTCAACGCGGTCTGGGGCGTGATGCACCACTTCGGCGGCGGCACCGACGCCACCAACCCGGGCCCGGGCGACGTGTACGACGAGATCGCCCCGGTCGAGCTGCCGGAGGACTGAGCCCCGTCAGGGCCTGGTGAGGGGCGTGAGCAGCATCCGCCCCACCAGGCCCACCGACCGGTCGAGGCGTTCGGTGAACTCGCCCGCGAGCTCGGGCAGGCCGCGCAGCTGCCAGAGCGAGCGGGCGGCGAGCCAGGCCCCGTCGCGGGCCCGGTCCAGGCTCCAGCAGCCGAGCAGATGCGTCAGCGGGTCCGCGATCTCCAGGAGGTCCGGGCCCGGCATCAGTTCCTCCCGGATGCGCTCCTCCAGGAGGACGAGGATGTCGCCGACCCGGTCGAACTCGTCCTCCAGGTCGGCCGGCGCGCACCCCAGGATCCGGCAGGCGTCGACCACCGCGAGGGCCAGGTCGTGGCCGATGTGGGCGTTGATCCCGGCGAGCGCGAACTGCAGCGGCCGTACGCCGGGATGGCGGCGGTAGTGGAAGAGGGGCCGCCAGCAGGCCGGCGCGGGACGGCCACCGGCGACGGCGTCGACCGCCGCGAGATAGCGCTCGGCGAACCGTACGTCGAGGGTCGCGGCGGCCCGCCGGTCGGCGAAGGTGCCCGCCTCGATGGCGTGGCCGATCTCCTCGGTGACCGTCAGGTAGACCCGGTTGAAGACGGCGACCCCATCGGCCGGATGCCAGGCCGAGCGGAGCGCCCGCATCCGGTCCACCACGGGGTCGACCGCGACGAACTGGCCGATGCGCGGTCCGATCTGCTGCCCGATCTGCTGGGTCTGCGCCATGGGGGCAGGCTCCCAGCCGCCGGGCCCGGGAGGGAACTCCTCGGGCCCGGCTTACCCAGAACGGGCGAATCACTCAGCTCTTCGACACGCTGTCCGCGTCCGTCTCGTACGAGCTGGTGCCGGCGTCCAGGAGCGGCTCCTGCGTCTTGAGGTGGGCCGGGGCGAAGGCCCGCAGCACGTGGTAGCCGGTGATGACGACGATGGTGCCGAGCGCGATGCCGCCCAGCTCGAAGGTGTCGGTGAAGGTCAGCTTCACGCCGCCGACGCCGATGATGATGCCGGCGGCGGCCGGGACCAGGTTGAGCGGGTTGCGCAGGTCGACCTTGGCGTTGATCCAGATCTGTGCGCCGAGCAGGCCGATCATGCCGTAGAGGATCACGGTGATGCCGCCGAGGACGCCGCCGGGGATCGCGGCGACGACCGCGCCGAACTTGGGGCAGAGGCCGAAGAGCAGCGCGAAGCCGGCGGCGGCCCAGTAGGCGGCGGTCGAGTAGACGCGGGTCGCGGCCATGACGCCGATGTTCTCGGAGTACGTGGTGTTGGGCGGGCCGCCCACGCCGGTGGACAGCATGGACGCGACGCCGTCGGCGGCGATCGCGGTGCCGAGCTGGTCGTCCAGCGAGGTGCCGGTCATCTCGCCGACGGCCTTGACGTGTCCGGCGTTCTCCGCGATCAGCGCGATGACGACGGGCAGCGCGACCAGGATCGCGGACCACTCGAAGCCGGGGCCGTGCAGGGACGGCAGACCGATCCAGTCGGCCTTGGAGACGCCGGAGAGGTCGAGCCGCCAGTGGTCGGTGACCTGGCCGCCCGGGGACATCGAGTGGATCTTGCCGAAGACGAGGTCGAAGATCCAGGAGATGCCGTAGCCGAAGATCAGGCCGAGGAAGATCGCGATCCGGGACCAGAAGCCGCGCAGACAGACCACGGCCAGACCGGTGAAGAGCATCACGAGCAGGGCCGTCCACTGGTCCTGCGGCCAGTACGTCGACGCGGTGACCGGCGCCAGGTTGAAGCCGATCAGCATGACGACCGCGCCGGTCACGATCGGCGGCATCGCCGCGTGGATGATCCGCGCGCCGAACTTCCGGACGGCGAGACCGGCCAGGAAGAGCACCCCGCCGACGACGAACACCGCGCCGGTGACGGTGGCGCTGGTGCCGCCCGAGGCCCGGATGGCGGCGGCGACGCCGACGAAGGAGAGCGAGCATCCCAGGTAGGACGGGACGGTGCCGCGGGTCGCGAGCAGGAAGATCGCGGTGGCGACGCCGGACATCATGATCGCGAGGTTCGGGTCGAGGCCCATGAGTACCGGGGCGACGAACGACGCCCCGAACATCGCGACGACGTGCTGGGCGCCGAGGCCGACCGTACGGGGCCAGGAGAGCCGCTCGTCCGGGCGGACGACGGCTCCCGGAGCGGGTGTTCTCCCGTCGCCGTGCAGGGTCCAGCGCACGCCGAGGTTCATGAGGTCGCTCCCGTTCTCCGGTTCCGGCGGCCGCGTCGGGACCGCAAAAGATCAGCCATATGCTATGCGCCGCCGCCGGACCCGGGCTTTCGGGGCGCCGAGCCCGTGCGCTACCCCACCGGCCCGGCGCTCTTCGCGGGCGCGGGCTTCCCCGAAGCCGTCTCCCGCCCTCCGGCCCTGAGCACGCCCGCGCCGACCACCAGCCCCAGCGCCAGCAGGGTGACCAGGCCGAAGGAGAAGACCAGGGAGGTCGCGTCGGCGATGCCGCCGATCGCCGAGGGGGCGATCAGACCCGAGGTGTACGTGATGGTGGCGACGCCCGCGATGGCCTGGCTCGGGTTCGGGCCGCTGCGCCCGGCCGCGGCGAAGGCCAGTGGGACGACGACCGCGATCCCGAGCCCGATCAGACCGAATCCGGCCATCGCGACGGCGGTGTGCGGGGCGAGGACCACCAGGACCCCGCCGAGGGTGGCGACGGCGCCCCCGACCCGTACCGTACGGACCGCCCCGAAGCGGTCCACCACCCGGTCGCCGGCAAGGCGCGCCACCGCCATCGTCAGCGCGAAGGCGGTCGTGGAGGCGGCCGCGAGCCCCGCCGAACTGCCCAGCTCGTCCCGGAGGTAGACGGCCGACCAGTCGAGGCTGGCGCCCTCGGCGAAGACCCCGCAGAAGCCGATGGCGCCGATGATCAGCGCGGACCTCGGCGGCAGCGAGAAGCGCGGCGGCGGCTCCTCCTCTGGGGTGCTGCGCACGTCGAGCACGCCCTGGCAGAGGACCAGGCCGAGCGCGGTGAGCACGAGGGCGGCGATCAGGTGGTGCAGCCGGGCGTTGCCGCCGAGGTGGGCGGCGACCGTGCCGGCGGCGGAGCCGAGCAGGGCGCCGACGCTCCACATGCCGTGCAGGCTCGACATGATGGACTTGCCGAGCCGGTTCTCGGTCTCGACGCCGAGCGCGTTCATCGCCACGTCGGACATGCCCGCGGTCGCCCCGTACACGAGGAGCGCGCCGCACAGTCCCCAGACGTTCGGGGCCAGCGAGGGCAGCGTGAGGGAGAGGGTCCACAGGGCGAGCAGGCCGCGCAGCGCCGCGCGGGCGCCGAAGCGGTGGGAGACGGCCCCGGCGAGCGGCATCGCGAGGGAGGCGCCGAGCGCGGGGAAGGCGAGGGCGAGCCCGAGCTGTCCTGCGCTCACGCCCGCGTGCTCCTGGATCCAGGGGATCCGGGTCGCGAAGCTGCCGGTGACCGAGCCGTGGACGCAGAAGACGGCGGCGACGGCGAAGCGCGCCCGTCGGAGGCGATCGGTGCTGGTGACGGTCTCCGCCGCCATGGGCCCTCCCTGTGGTCATGGTGTGCCGTGGTGTGCCGCGTAAACTATCAGGAACCCTGCCTGATAAATAGACCGCAGAAGCGGCTGCCGCTCCCCGCGCGTCTGAGAGGATCACCGCATGGCCGCATCCCCGAGCACCGCACGGGCCATCAACGACCGGTTCGCCCTGCGACTGCTCCAGGACGAAGGCCCGTTGACGGCCACCCAGCTCAAGACGCTCACCGGACTCTCCCGCCCGACCGTCGCCGACCTCGTCGAGCGGCTCCAGGGATCCGGTCTCGTCCACGTCGTCGGCGAAGCCGGAGCCGAGCGCCGCGGTCCCAACGCCAAGCTGTACGGGATCGTCGCCGACCGCGCCCACCTCGCCGCCCTCGACGTCCGCACCCGCTCGGTCTCCGTCACCGTCGCCGACCTCCTCGGCACCACGCTCGCCGAGGCCTCCGTCCCCGTCGGCGACGACAGCGACACGGGACCCGCCGTCGAGAAGGCGGTCGCGCTCCTGGAGCGGGCCGTGCGGGAGGCGGGCGCCGACCGCCTGCACAGCGTCGCCGTCGGCGCCCCCGGGCTCATCGACCCCGCCACCGGGGAACTGCGCGACTCCTCGGGGCTGCCCGCCTGGCACCGCCGGCTCGTCGCCGTCCTCCAGGAACGGCTGCCCGCCCACGTCCTCGTCGAGAACGAGACCAACCTCGCCGCCGTCGCCGAGCTCCGCGAGGGCGCGGCCCGCGACCGCGAGGACTTCGTCCTGCTCTGGCTCGGCCAAGGCGTCGGCGCCGCCGTCGTCCTCGACGGCCGGCTGCGCCGGGGAGCCTCCGGCGGCGCGGGGGAGATCGGCTTCCTGCCGGTCCCCGGTACCTCCGGACTCCCCTCGGCCACCGGCTGCGACGGCGGCTTCCACGAGCTGGTCTGCGCGGCGGCCGTCAGGGCCCTCGCCGCCGCCCACGGCCTCGACCCGGCCGACGCGCTCGGAGCGGGCCACGGCCCCTTCCTCGACGCCCTCGCCCGCCGCCTCGCCGTCGGCGCGGCCGCCGTCGCCTCCGTCCTGGACCCCGGCTGCGTGGTCCTCGCCGGGGAGACCGGCCACGCGGGCGGCGCGGAGCTCGCCGCCCGCGTGGAGGCGGAACTCTCCGCCCTCTCGCCCCTCCGCACGGAGGTCCGCCCCACCGCCCTCGGGGACGCGGCGGTCCTCCGCGGCGCCCTCCTCCGGGCGCGGGACGCGGCTCAGGACGAGCTGTTCCCGTAGGAAGGCGGGGTGCGCGGGGACCGGCGCGCCGGAGGGTCAGCAGGAGGGCGGGGTGCGCGGGGACCGGCGCGCCGGAGGGTCAGCAGGAGGGCGGGGTGCGCGGGGACCGGCGCGCCGGAGGGTCAGCAGGAGGGCGGGGTGCGCGGGGACCGGCGCGCCGGAGGGTCAGCAGGAGGGCGGGGTGCGCGGGGACCGGCGCGCCGGAGGGTCAGCCGCCCTGCCGGCGTCGGACCTCGTTCGCGTCTCCCGGCACGGCCGGCCCGCAGCCCTCCGGAAGGCTGCCCACCACCAGGGCGAACGCCTCGTCCAGAGTGTCCACCTCGCCCAGGGTGCCCACGCCGAGGGGGCCCCGGACCCGGATCCGCCCCTCGTGTCTCGGGTACACCTGGCCCCCGACCTGCGCCGCGGGGGAGCCCGTGCACCGGCTGAAGAACACGACCCCGTGACTCACGCCCGGGAACAGCTGCCGCAAGCGAGGCTGCGCGTACGCCGCTCGGACCGTCTCGGGGTCGACGATGTCGCCGTCGTCCTCCAGGAGGCGATGCCACTGGGCGGCCACTGGGTGGAGACGTGGTCGTGCTCCTGGTGCTCGATGTGGAGGTTCTTCAGGCCGCTGCCCTTCGAACCACCGCCGCCGGCCGAGGCCGGGTGCATGGCGTCCTTGCTCGACTGCACCCCGTCCTTGAAGCCGTCCTTGCCCGCGTTCTTGGTCTGGTCGAGGTCCACCCCGTCCTGCAGTCGAGCGCCATCGCGCCCAGCTGCACGACCAGGTCCGCCGCCATGCCCTCCAAGGCCGCCACCGCCGGCTCGGTCATCGCCGCCACGACGTATCCGACGGCCTCCTCCACGCACTCCTTGATCAGCCGCCTGATCACCTCCTGCGTGGCCCGCATCGCCCGCCCCGATCAGCGCCGACAGGCCACCGGTCACCGGGGTCGAACAGGCGTACCGCGATGCTCGGCGCTCTCGACAGCAGGGATCCGGCCGCTCTTGGCGAACGCGAACCTGAGCGCGAACGTGACCGCGCCGCGCCCCGGACAGGGGAGCGCGGCGCGGTGGGCCCGGCGGCGGCAAGGGCCGTGAGTGTCCGCCGCCGGGGGTCAGCCGGGGGTCATCCGAGGGAGCGTGTCAGCAGGCGCCGAGGTCCTTCCAGACGCCCCACTCGCCGGTCGTGCCCGGCTCCTCGTTCTGGGTCCACCACTGGGCCTTCCACTTGTGCCCCTTGTGGGAGACCTCGTTGCCCGCGGTGTAGACCGTGCCGGCCACGTACGCCGGGGCGGTGCAGCCCGTGGTGGGCGGCGTCGTCGGAGGCGTGGTCGGGGGAGTCGTCGGCGGGGTGGTGGGCGGAGTGGTCGGCGGCGTCGTCGGGGGCGTGGTCGGCGGGGTGGTGGTGCCCGGCTCCACGACCGTCGTGCCGCGCGCCAGGTCACCGGCGAGGGCGTACGTCGTGCCGTTGATGTTCACCGTCCAGTTGGAGGGGGTGGACACCGGCAGGTAGTAGTTGAAGGCGAGGTCGACCGTCGCGCCCGGGGCAAGGGACTGCCAGGCGGGGAGCTTCAGGGAGACGCGGTGGAAGTCGCCCTTCAGGCCGCCCACGTTGGAGCCCGTGTGGTCGCTGCTGATGACCTTCGTCCCGAAGCCGGACTGGTCGGAGGCGTTGGCCGGTGCCGAGGTGCCGTAGTCGAACTGGAACTCCGTGCCGCCGGGCAGCGTCGTCGCCGTGTTGTTGGTGATCTTGATCTTCGGCGTGATCGGGTAGTTGGAGTCGCCCAGCTTGAACTCGGTGAACTGGGTGTCGATCTTCACGGCCTGCGTCGGCAGCGCCTTGTTCGACTTCTTCGCGCCGTACGGGGTGGCCGCCTTGAACTTGTCGTACATCAGCGAGGTGAGCGTGGAGCCCATCTCGTACTGTCCCTTGGCCGCGTTCCAGGCGTAGTCGCCTGCCATCTCCCAGACCATGGTGCCGCCGATGCCCTTGTTCACCACGTAGTCGGCCTTGGCCGCCACCGACTGCTCGTCCTCGGTGGAGAGGAAGACCTTCTTCTCGGCGTTCCACAGCCACGGCGCGACCAGGGTCGCGTCGTACTTGCGGGCGTAGGTGCCGGTCAGCGTGGTGTTCGCCGGGAAGCCGTACCGGGTGACGTAGTCGCCGACGATCCCCTTCTCGAGGTTCTTGGCGTGCCACATCGGGTTGGAGCCGGCGGGCGACTCGGCGCCGTTGGTGTCCTTGTCGTGCCAGAGGTTGTCGATGCCGGTGGCGCCGTCACCGCACTTGGTCAGGCCGGCCCCGGCCGGGCAGGTGGTCGCGGAGGCCTTGCCCCACAGGCCGTCGGTGCCGCCCTGCACGTTCTTGTGGCCGCGGGTGTAGTAGGGCAGGCCGATGTTGATGCGGCCGGCCGGCATGGAGCCGCGGAAGTAGTGGTACGCCCAGTCGGTGTTGAGGTAGCCGATGGAGCCGTACTGCGAGGAGCCGTAGACGTTGGCCGCGGCGAGCTCGCCGTCCTTGCCGTCGTCGAAGAGGGAGGCGTTGGGGCCGACGTACTCGTTCCAGGCGCCGTGCAGGTCGTAGGACATGATGTTGACGTAGTCCAGATACTTCTGCATCTGGAAGGTCTCCATGCCGCGCAGCAGATAGCCGGAGGAGGGGGCGGCGACGGTCAGCAGGTAGTGCCTGCCGTCGGCGGCGCCGGCCGTGTCCAGCTTCTCGCGCAGGGACTTCATGAGGGCCGCGTAGCCCTGCACGAGTCCGGCGCGCCGCGCGTTGGCGAGCTGCCAGTCCAGCGGGTTGCCGGCGTCCTTCATCGTGGTGGGGTACTCGTAGTCGATGTCGACGCCGTTGAAGCCGTACTTGCGGATGAAGTCGACGGCCGAGGTCGCGAAGGTGTCGATCCCGGCCTGGTTGACCGAACCGTCGGCGTTGGTCGCCATCGAGTAGAAGCCGCCGGAGTTCACCCGGTCGCCGTTGTCGGCGAAGTAGCCGCCGGTCTCCGCCCAGCCGCCGACCGAGATCAGCGTCTTGACGTTCGGGTGCTGCTTCTTGAACTTGTTGAGCAGGTTGAAGTGGCCCTTGTACGCGTAGGCCGGGTCCATCTCCGCGCCGGCGACACCGGGCCAGGTCATCCCGGTGGCCGCGTTCTCCGGACCGTCGGTGCCCACGGAGAGCTTGTTGTCGCCGCCGATGTGGCCGAAGGCGTAGTTGATGTGGGTGATCTTGTCCCACGGGATGTCCTTGGCCAGGTAGGCGGGCTGGCCGTTCTTGCCGGTGCGCCAGCCGGTGAAGTAGCCGATGACCCGGCGCTGGTGGTCCGCGCCCATCTTCTCGCGGCCTTCGGTGTCGTAGACCGAGCAGTACGGGACGTCGACGCCCGGGGTCTTGTAGAGCCCGTCGGGGCGACAGGACTCGTTGTCGGCGGCGTACGAGACGCCGCCGGAGAGCGAGCTGAGCAGCAGCCCGGCGACGGCGGCACCGGACGCGAGCAGCGAGGCTCTCTTGGTCGTGGGGGACAGCACGATCGGGTCCTCCTCGGGGAGGGGAAGAAAACACGCAACGAACAAGGGGGTGGTACGTGTTGGGCCCGTGGAGTGCGCACGCCGGCGGGCCGTTACCTCGGAGGTGACACGGAGATTAAGAGGACTAGACCAGTGCGTCAATAGGTCTGGACCAGAAGGGATCCGTAGGGGAGCCTGTGAGCCAACCCACAGGGTTCCGGCCTATCGCTCCTCGTGAGCCGTGGCACACTGGCCCTGTATCAGCAGCAGCGCACTCCGGGGTCGGTGTAATTCCGAACCGGCGGTATAGTCCGCGACCCGTCCGCAAGCCAGCGGCCGGTTGACCAGGTGAAATTCCTGGACCGACGGTGAAAGTCCGGATGGGAGGCAGTGCGCGGCGGGCGACCCCTTCCAGGGGTGTGCCGGCCGTACGTCCGCTGGTCGCCGCGTTCCGTCGGCGCACCCGCAGACCTCCGGCCGTACCGGCATACCCCGTGCGAAGCGTCGTACCCGCTCTCTGTCGTCATCGACAGGCCCCGGAGTCCGTGCCCGAAGAGGCAGGAGGACCCGGTGGCCCAGCAGGCCGACATCACCGCCATGCGACGCGCCGTCGAGCTCGCCGCACGCGGTCTCGGCGCCACCAGCCCCAACCCGGTCGTCGGGTGCGTCATCACCGACGCCTCCGGCCACCAGGTCGGCGAAGGCTTCCACCAGCGCGCCGGCGGCCCCCACGCCGAGGTGCACGCCCTGCGCGCGGCCGGCGTCCTGGCCCGCGGCGGCACCGCGTACGTCACCCTCGAACCCTGCGACCACACCGGCCGCACCGGCCCCTGCTCCCAGGCCCTGATCGAGGCCGGGATCAGCCGGGTCGTGTACGCGGTCGGCGACCCGAACCCGCAGGCCACGGGCGGTGCCGACACCCTCCGCGCCGCCGGGGTCGAGGTCGAGCAGGGCCTCCTGGAGGACGAGGCCGAGGCCGGCAACATCGCCTGGCTCACCTCCGTGCGCCGCGGCCGCCCCTTCGTCCGCTGGAAGTACGCCGCCACCCTCGACGGCCGGATCGCCGCCGCCGACGGCACCTCCCGCTGGATCAGCTCCGCCGAGTCCCGCGCCGACGTCCACCGGCTGCGCGCCGAGGCCGACGCCGTCGTCGTCGGCGCCGGCACCGCCCGCACCGACGACCCCCACCTGGCCGTACGGGGCGTCGAAGGCGCGGTCCAGCCGCTGCGGGTCGTCGTCGACACCGAGGCGAGCGCCGTCAAGCCCGGCGCCCGGGTCCTCGACGAGGCAGGCCCCACCCTGATCGCGATCGCCGAGGACGCCGAGACCACGCTCACGGACGTCGTACGGCTCCCCAGGGCCGAACGCGGCCTCGCCGTCCCCGCCCTCCTGGAGGCCCTCCACGCGCGCGGTGTCCGCTCGATCCTCCTCGAAGGCGGCCCCACCCTCGCGGGCGCCTTCATCGCCGCGGGCGCCGTCGACCAGGTCGTCGGCTACCTCGCCCCGGTCCTCCTCGGCGCGGGACCCACCGCCCTCGCCGACGCCGGAATCTCCACCCTCACCGAGGCGTTGCGGCTCGACATCACCGAGACCGCGCGCATCGGATCCGACCTCCGCATCACCGCCACCCTCAAGGGAGCCTGACCGTGTTCACCGGAATCGTCGAAGAACTGGGCGAGGTCGTCGCCGTCGAGCAGCTGGAGGACGCCTCCCGCTTCCGGCTGCGCGGCCCCCTGGTCACGGAAGGCGCCCAGCACGGCGACTCCATCGCCGTCAACGGTGTCTGTCTCACGGTCGTCGAGTTCGGCGACGGCGAGTTCACCGCCGACGTCATGGCCGAGACCCTCAAGCGGTCCAGCCTCGGCGCCCTCGAAGTCGGCTCCCGCGTCAACCTGGAGCGGCCCATGGCCGTCGGCGGCCGCCTCGGCGGCCACATCGTCCAGGGCCACGTCGACGGCACCGGCACCATCCTGGAGCGGACCCCGTCCGAGCACTGGGAACTGGTCAAGGTCGGCCTGCCCGCCCACCTCTCCCGGTACGTCGTCGAGAAGGGCTCGATCACGGTCGACGGCGTCAGCCTCACCGTCGTCGAGGTCGCCGACGACTGGTTCACCATCAGCCTCATCCCGACCACCCTCGACCTGACCACGCTCGGCATCAAGCAGTCCGGCGACCCGGTCAACCTCGAAGTGGACGTCATCGCCAAGTACGTCGAGCGGCTGCTCGGCACCGACGCCAAGGAGAACGAGAAGTGAACTGGCTCAACTCCGAGGCGTTCGCGGTCTTCGGCCAGCACATCATGTGGTCCGACATGATCGGCAACACGATCGGGCTCATAGCCCTCGCGCTCGGCTGGCGCCGCTCCATCCTCACCTGGCCCGCCCAGCTGCTCTCCGGCCTCATCCTCGTCGGCGCCTACGCCTCCGCCCACCTCTCCGGCGGCGTCGGCAAGCAGCTCCTCGTCATCGGCGTCGCCGCCTGGGGCTGGTGGCAGTGGAACCGCGGCAAGCGGCAGGCCCAGGACGGCTCCATCGCCGTCCGCTTCGCCACCTGGAAGGAGCGCGGACTGCTCCTGGCGGGCGCGGCCCTCGGCACCCTCGCCGTCGGCGGGCTCTTCACCCTCTACCCGTCGCTCTCCTGGAGCCCCTGGGCCGACGCGTACATCTTCGTCGGCACCCTCGTCGCGATGATCGCCCAGGCCCGCGGCCTCGTCGAGTTCTGGTTCGCCTGGCTCCTCGTCGACCTCGTCGGCGTCCCGCTCGCCTTCAACAGCGGTCTCGCCTTCTCCGGCCTCGTCTACGTCATCTACTTCGCCCTCGTCATCTGGGGCATGCGCGACTGGTGGCTCCGGACGCGTACGACCTCCGCTCTGGAAGGAGCCACGGCATGAGCGCGCTTCCGATCTGGGACGCCACCGACCTGGCCCTCGACCCCGTCGAGCAGGCCATCCGCGACATCGCCGCCGGCCGTCCCGTCGTCGTCGTCGACGACGAGGACCGCGAGAACGAGGGCGACCTCGTCATCGCCGCCGAGAAGGCCACCCCCGAGATCGTCGCCTTCATGATGACCGAGTGCCGCGGCCTGATCTGCGCACCCATGGAGGACGAGGAGCTGCGGCGCCTCGAACTCCCGCAGATGGTCGAGCACAACACCGAGTCGATGCGCACGGCCTTCACCGTCTCCGTGGACGCGTCCCCCGCCCACGGCGTCACCACCGGCATTTCCGCCGCCGACCGCGCCACCACCCTGCGGATGCTGGCCTCCGGCCGCCACGAGCCGGGCGACTTCGTCCGCCCCGGCCACATCTTCCCGCTGCGCGCCAAGTCCGGCGGCGTCCTCGCCCGCAACGGACACACCGAGGCCGCCGTCGACCTCGCCCGCCTCGCGGGCCTCCGCCCGGCCGGCGCGATCGTCGAGATCGCCGGCGAGGACGGCGTGATGCTGCGCCTGCCCGAACTGGTCCCCTTCGCCCGCAAGCACGGCCTGACGATCATCTCCATCGAGGACCTGATCGCCTACCGCCGCTCCGCCGAGCCGACCGTCCGCCGCGAGGCCGAGGTCCAGCTCCCCACCGCGCACGGCGAGTTCACCGCGTACGGCTACCGCTCCACCGTCGACGGCGTCGAGCACGTCGCCCTCGTCCACGGCGAGATCGGCGACGGCGAGGACGTCCTCGTCCGGGTCCACTCCGAGTGCCTGACCGGCGACATCTTCCAGTCGCTGCGCTGCGACTGCGGCCCCCAGCTGCAGGCCTCCATGGACCGGATCACCGAGGCCGGGCGCGGCGTCGTCGTCTACCTGCGCGGCCACGAGGGCCGCGGCATCGGCCTGCTGTCCAAGCTGCGCGCGTACGAGCTCCAGGAGCGCGGCCGCGACACCCTCGACGCCAACCTGGAGCTCGGACTGCCCGCCGACGCCCGCGACTACGCGGCCGGCGCGCAGATCCTCGGGGACCTCGGCGTCCGCAGCCTGCGCCTGCTGACCAACAACCCCGACAAGATCGACGCCCTCACCCGGCACGGCCTGAGGGTCGAGGGCCGGGAGCCCATGCCGGTCCAGGCCGGCGAGCACAACCTCCGCTACCTGCGCACCAAGCGGGACCGGATGGGGCACGACCTGCCCTGGCTGGACGGCTCCCCGGCCTCCACCTGCGGCAACCAGTAACCACGTACGTACGAAACGGCTAGGAGAGACATGAGCGGCAAGGGCGCACCCGTCCTCAGCGTGAAGAACTGCGGCGACCTCCGGGTCGCGGTGATCGCGGCGCAGTGGCACGAGAAGATCATGGACGGTCTCGTCGACGGCGCCCTGCGCGCCCTGAGCGAGCTCGGCATCGACGAGCCGACGCTGCTGCGCGTCCCCGGCAGCTTCGAGCTCCCGGTCGTGGCGAAGGTCCTCGCCGGGCGCGGCTACGATGCCATCGTGGCGCTCGGCGTCGTCATCCGCGGCGGAACGCCGCACTTCGAGTACGTGTGCCAGGGCGTCACCCACGGCCTCACCCAGGTCTCGATCGACACCGGCGTACCCGTCGGATTCGGTGTCCTCACCGTCGACAACGAGGAGCAGGCGCTCGACCGGGCCGGCCTCGAAGGATCCTCCGAGGACAAGGGCCACGAGGCCGTCACCGCCGCCGTCGCCACCGCCACCACGCTGCGCACGGTCAGCGAACCCTGGCGCTGAGCACGCGATCCTCACCCCGTACTCTTAGGACCATCATGGCGAACAAAACCTTCGAAGAGCTCTTCGCCGAGCTCAAGCTCAAGGCGGAGACCGGCGACCCGGCCACCTCCCGCACCGCGGAACTGGTGGACAAGGGCGTCCATGCCATCGGCAAGAAGGTCGTCGAGGAGGCCGCCGAGGTCTGGATGGCCGCCGAGTACGAGGGCAAGGAAGCGGCCGCCGAGGAGATCTCGCAGCTGCTGTACCACGTCCAGGTGATGATGGTCGCCCGCGGGATCTCGCTCGACGACGTCTACGCCCACCTCTGAGCACCACCCGGAAAAGCCGAACACCCTCCCCAGAACTCCCAGGCAAAGGAAGCTCACCCCATGCTGCGCATCGCCGTCCCCAACAAGGGTTCCCTCTCCGGACCTGCGTCGGCAATGCTCCATGAGGCCGGCTACCGCCAGCGCAAGGAGTCCAAGGAACTGGTGGTCATCGACCCCGACAACGAGGTCGAGTTCTTCTACCTGCGGCCGAAGGACATCGCGATCTACGTCGCCTCCGGGAAGCTGGACATCGGCATCACCGGCCGTGACCTGCTCCTGGACTCCGGAGCCAGCGCCGAGGAGATCCTCCCGCTGAACTTCGGCCGCTCCACCTTCCGCTACGCCACCCGCCCGGGCACCGCGAACGGCCCCGAGGACTTCGGCGGCATGACGATCGCCACCTCCTACGAGGGCATCGTCGCCAAGCACCTCGCCGACCAGGGCATCGACGCCTCCGTCGTCCACCTGGACGGCGCCGTCGAGACCGCGATCCAGCTGGGCGTCGCCCAGGTCATCGCGGACGTCGTGGAGACCGGAACCAGCCTGCGCAACGCGGGCCTGGAGGTCATCGGCGAGCCGATCCTGACCTCCGAGGCCGTCGTCATCCGCCGCCACGGCGCCTCGGACGACCACCCGCAGGTGCAGCAGTTCATGCGCCGCCTCCAGGGCGTCCTGGTCGCCCGCTCGTACGTGATGATGGACTACGACTGCCGGGCCGAGCACCTGGAGCAGGCCGTCGCCCTCACCCCGGGCCTGGAGTCGCCGACCGTCTCCCCGCTGCACAACGAGGGCTGGGTCGCCGTCCGCGCGATGGTCCCCGCCAAGGAGGCGCAGCGGATCATGGACGACCTGTACGAGATCGGCGCCCGCGCCATCCTTACCACCGCCATCCACGCCTGCCGCCTCTGACGACCGGCCCGCACGCCCTCAGGCACCGAGGAACCCCGATGTCCCAGACCGCACCGCCCGCCCTCCCGGTCACCTTCCGTCCCGGGCGCACCCGGGCCGTCCTGCTGACCATGAGCGTCGCGATCTTCGTGGTCATCACCGCCGTCGCGATGATGCTGGAGCGGCTGGGACCGGGGGAGCGCGCCAGCTTCGTGTTCACCGCCGCGCTGCTCTCCGGGGTCCTCGTCCTGCTGAGCCGCCCCAAGGTCGTCGCCGACGACGAGGGCGTCACGGTCGTCAACATCGCCAGGACCCGGCGCCTCGCCTGGGCGGAGATCCTCAAGGTCAACCTCCGCCCCGGCGACCCCTGGGTCTTCCTCGACCTCAGCGACGGCACCAGCCTTCCGGCGCTCGGCATCCAGCCCGGCATCGCCAAGGAATCGGCGATCCGCGACGCCCGCGCCCTGCGGGCCCTCGCGGACAGCCACGGGACGGGCTCGGAAACCCACTGAGACCCTGAGACGGACCGGGGCGAACCCCGGTCCGTCCCCCATCCGGGGCCGACCCCCTGCCCTTCGGGGCGTTCACGTGACTACTCTGGAGACGGTGGTGCCGAGCGGCACCACCGTCTCGCGTGTGCAGGGCCGCTGCCGCGGCCCGCGAGACCACCCTTCGACCCGAGGAGTGACTCCCTCCAGCAATGGACGGATCGTCCGGTAGTACCTGCGCCGCCCCCTCCCTGGAGGCGGCGACATGATCATCTCTCTTCTGCTGCTCTTCGCGGCTTTCCTCCTGATCCTCGCCAACGGCTTCTTCGTGGCCGCCGAGTTCGGCCTCGTGACCGTCGAGCGCGCCGAGGCCGAGCGGGCCGCGGCCGACGGCGACCGGCGTGCCCGCACCGTCGTCACCGCGCTGCGCGAGCTGTCCTTCCAGCTCTCCGGCACCCAGCTCGGCATCACGATCACCTCGCTGGTCGTCGGCATGCTCGCCGAGCCCGCCCTCGCCGGGCTGCTGCACGGGCCGCTCACCGCGACCGGACTGCCCGAAGGGGCCGTCTCCGGGATCTCGGTGGTGATCGGCATGCTGCTCGCCTCCGCCGTCCAGATGGTGGTCGGCGAGCTCGTCCCGAAGAACTGGGCGGTCTCCCGGCCGCTCCAGGTCGCCCGCTTCGTCGCCACCCCGCAGCGCCGCTTCTCGACGCTGTTCCGGCCGGTGATCTCCCTGCTCAACCGGGTCGCCAACCGGCTGGTACGGCTCCTGGGCGTCGAGCCCACCGAGGAGCTGGACTCGGTCCGCACCCCCGGCGAGCTCGTCTCGCTGGCCCGGCACTCCGCCCAGGCCGGCGCGCTCGAACAGGACACCGCCGACCTCTTCGTACGGACCCTGACCCTCGGCGGCCTCACCGCCGAGCAGGTCATGACCCCGCGCGTGAAGGTGAGCGCCCTCCAGTGGGACGCCACCGCGGCCGACGTCCTCAACCTCACCCGGGCCACCGGCCTCTCGCGCTTCCCGGTCTACCGCGACCGCATCGACGAGATCGTCGGCATGGTCCACCTCAAGGACGCGCTCGCCGTCACCCCGCACGCCCGCCTGCGCACCCCCGTCGGACGGATCGCGGTCCCGCCGCTCCTCGTCCCCGAGACGCTGCCCGCCCAGACGCTCCTGGAGCGGCTGCGCCGGGAGCAGCCGATCGCGGTGGTCGTCGACGAGTACGGCGGCACGGCCGGCGTCGTCACCCTGGAGGACATCGTGGAGGAGCTCGTCGGCGAGGTCCGCGACGAGCACGACACCGCCGCCGACGGGCGGCCCGAGCTGGCCGCGGCGCCCGCCGAGGACGGCCGTCCCGCCTGGGAGGCCGACGGCTCCTGCCGGGTCCACACCCTGCGCCGGATAGGCCTCGACGTGCCCGACGGGCCGTACGAGACCGTCGCCGGACTCGTCGCCGACCTCCTCGGGCGCATCCCGGCCCCCGGAGACCGGGCCGAGCTCCCCGGCTGGCGGCTCTCGGTGCGCCAGGTCGACCGCTACCGCGCCGAGCGGGTACGGATCGTCAGGACGGCCCCCGACACGGACTCGGCCGGGACATCGGCCTCCGGTCCGGACTCGTGGGCGGCGGACGCGGTCGGGGCCTCGGCCTCCGACGCGGACCGGGTGGGGGCGTCGGTCCTCGGCCCGGGCGCGGTCGGGACCTCGGTCTCCGGCCCGGGCTCGGGCGCGGCGGGCGTCGTCCCGGTGCCCGTTCCCGCGGAGGCGGGCCGATGAGCACCCTGCAACTCCTCTTCGCCGTCCTCCTGGTCCTCGCCAACGGCTTCTTCGTCGGGGCCGAGTTCGCCCTCGTCTCCGTCCGGCGCAGCCAGATCGAGCCGCTCGGAGGCGCCAGGGCCAAGCAGGTCCTGCACGGCCTGGAGAACCTGCCGCAGATGATGGCCGCCGCCCAGTTCGGCATCACCGTCTGCTCCCTGACGCTCGGCGCCGTCGCCGAGCCGACCGTCGCCCGGCTCCTCGAACCGGTCTTCCACTCGGTCGGCGTCCCGGAGGGGCTGATCCATCCGCTCGGCTACGTCATCGCCCTCGCCGCGGTCGTCTTCCTCCACCTCGTCATCGGCGAGATGGTCCCGAAGAACCTGGCGATGGCGGACCCCGAGCGCACCGCCCTCTGGCTCGCCCCCGGCCTCGTCGGCTTCGCCCGGCTCTGCCGGCCGGTCACGGCCGCGCTCGGGGCCTGCGCCCGGCTGGTCCTGCGGGCGTTCAAGGTCGAGCCGAAGGACGAGGTGGAGGCGGTCTTCACCAGCGTCCAGCTCGGGCGTCTCGTGGAGGACGCGGGCCAGGCGGGGCTGCTCGACCCGGTCGAGCAGGAGCGCCTGGAGGACGCCCTCGAACTGGGCAGCCGCCCGGTGACGGACGTCCTCATCGCCCCCGCCTCCCTCGTCACGGTCCCGCCGTCGGTCACCCCGCGCGAGATCGAGGAGCTGACCGTACGGACCGGGTACTCCCGCTTCCCGGTCCGCGCCGAGGGCCGGGCGACCTTCATGGGCTTCGTGCACGTGAAGGACGTCCTGGACCTGGAGGAGCGGGAGCGGGCGGTGCCGCAGCGGCTGTGGCGCCCCATGGCGACGCTCCGCGCGGAGCTGCCGCTGGACGACGCCCTCACCGTGATGCGCCGCGCCGCCACCCATCTGGCGCAGGTCGCGGACGGCTCGGGCCGGATCCTCGGCCTGGTCGCCCTGGAGGACGTCCTGGAGATGCTGGTGGGCGAGGTCCGCGACCCCGCGCACCGCGTCCAGCCGGTCCCGGCGCGCACGGTCCGGTAAGCCGGACAGGCCCTAGGGCCTGTCTGACAATTCCCGCCGGGTCCGGCCCGCCCGGCACGCGCGCTCGCCGCACGGCCGAAACGCCCAAGTAGCTCCGCTACAAGAGCGCCCCGGCCGCACGCCGATCGCACGCACCGAGCGACCCGGCCTGATCCGACGCGAATTGTCAGACAGGCCCTAGTAGCCCGGGGGCTCCTGCTGCGGGCCGCGGTCGACCGGACCGCGGCCCGACAGGACCTCGCCGTACGCCTGCATGAGGTCGGCGAGCCGGAGGGTGGCGAGGTCCTCCCGGCTCGGGGTCCCCGGGTATCCGGAGAGCCGCAGGTCCCGGTAGGCGCAGGACTTCTCGTACAGGGTGCGCAGGAAGCGGCCGTTGCCGAGCTCGTCGATCCAGCCCTGGTCGACGACGTGTCCGCTGATCGAGCGCAGCTCGTCGAGGGCCTCCTCGTCCCAGTTGTCCCCGTTGGCCGCCGCGAGGACCTCGCCGATGGCGGTGAGTTCCAGCGGGCGGTACGAGGGGAAGTCGACGCGGGTGGTGAAGCGGGAGGACAGGCCGGGGTTGGTGCTGAGCAGCCGGTCCATGCCCTCGGGGTAGCCGGCCAGGATGACCACCAGGTGGTCGCGGTTGTCCTCGGCCCGCTTCAGGAGCACCTGGAGGGCCTCGTCCCCGTAGGCGTCGCCCTTGCTGTAGCCGGTGTTGGAGAGCGCGTAGGCCTCGTCGACGAACAGCACGCCGCCGACCGCCGAGTCGATCAGCTCATTGGCCTTGACCGCCGTCTGGCCCAGGAACTCGCCGACCATGTCGGCCCGTTGGGCCTCCACGAGATGGTCGCCGCCGAGCAGCCCGAGGGCGTAGAAGACCCGGCCGAGGATCCTGGCGACCGTGGTCTTCCCGGTGCCCGAGGGGCCGGAGAAGACGAAGTGGCGCTTGGGCGGCTGGACCGGAAGGCCCTGCCCGGCCCGGAGCCGTGCCATCTCCAGCTGCGCCGAGAGCGCCTTGACCTGGCGCTTGACCGGTTCGAGCCCGACCATGCCCTCCAGTTCGGCGAGCGCCTCCGCGAGGAGCGCCGGATCGGTGGGGCCGGCCGGGAAGCGCGGCGGCGAGGGCTGCCCGGGCAGCGGGGCCTTCTGCCGTACGGTCTCCGGCGGTGTGACGGGGGCGGCGGGCGGCACCGGTTCGGGCGCGAGCCGCAGCCCGTCGCCGAGTCCGCCCGCCTCGGGCTCGGCGCCCGGCACGGTGTCCACCGCGTCCTGCCCCAGGCCCCCGCCGAGGGTGCCCCTCGCGACCGTCGCGAGCCCGGCCGGGTCGTCCACCCCGTCGTAGCCCTCGAAGCCGTCGTACTCGGCGATCGCCGCGAGCCGCGCCGCCGTGTCCATGAACGCCGGGTCGATCCGGTGCACGGCCCGGTAGAGGGGCAGTGCGGCGGCGCTGCGCCCGGTGCCCTCGTGGGCGCGGGCGAGCCAGTAGCGCAGCTCCTTGCGCTGCGGCTGCTCGCTGCGGCACCGCATCAGCGAGGCCGACAGGAGCGGCTCGGCCTGGCTGTACATCTCCAGGCGCACCCGGGCCATGCCGCCGAAGAGCCCGGCCTCGATGCCGAGCAGCGGGTCGTCGACGAGGGTCTCGGTGTGCCGGACGAGCTGGTCCCAGTCCTTGACGAGATAGGCGCGGCAGGCGTGCAGGAAACGCACCTGGGGGTCGGTGTCGACCGGGGGGAGGCCCGCGAGGGCCCGGTCGAGCTCCGGCACGTGGCGGCCGTCGAGCCAGTGGGAGGCGTGCGCGAGCAGCAGGTCGCGGGGGCTCTCCAGGACCGGTTGCACCCACCAGCCCAGCCAGTACCAGGAGTTGAGGGTGCGTCGGTGCCGGGTCCGCTGCTCGCCGAAGCGCTCGCGGTTGCGGTACATGCGCAGCAGCGCGGTCGTGGTGTCGGCCCGGAGCGCGTGCAGCCCGAGCCAGGCGTCCGCCATACCGGGGTCGATCCGTACCGCCGTCCGGAACTCGTCCTCCGCCTGCGGATACGCGCCCATCGTGTAGGCGTCGACTCCGCGCAGCCAGGCGAGCTCGGCCGGGGCCTGCGAGCCCTGCGTGCCGATGTCCATCGGGTCCCCCACAACCGTCATCGCATGGACGGGATTTGACCGCACCTGGGGGCATCGTACCTGCGCAGGGGGTGCGCGCTTAAGGAGAAGCGCATGATCCGGAAGCGGTGACCCTGGGTGAGCTTCAGGGGGCGCGAAGGGGGTGGAAGAGGGCTCGGAGGGGGCTCGAAGAGGGCTTCCGAGGGCAGAACGAAGCCCCCGATCACGGGGGAACAACCGGGGGCTTCGTGTCCGCGGCGGCTCCGAAAAGCCGCACATTCAGAACGTAAGACCTGTACGCCCCCTCGGTCAAGCGAAGTTGAGGGACTTGCGGAAGCGGGCTTCCACCCCCTCAGATCACGGACGGGGAGCCGTCACCGTGCGTGATGATCTGGTGCGCGCCCGCTGTCACGGCCGGCCCTGGAAGCCAGTCGTACCCCTCCTGGCACTCCCGTACCAGGGTGTCGGCGAAGGGCCGGGAGGGGTCCTCGGCGAAATGGCGAGTCTCCGCCACGGTCCAGCCGTCCCAGAAGGAGGCCTGCTCCGGACCGTCCCGCCGACGCCCGCGCGCCCAGGAATCCTCGGCTGCGCGCTCCATCCACAGCAGCCACGCCAGGAACGGCCGCACCACCCTCCGGCCGGCGCCGACGCCCTCGACGAGGACCACCGGGGCCGGGGGCAGCGCCCGCGCCTCCCCGAAGCGCCGCAGCCGCCAGTCGTACGGGCGGTAGGAGGCGGTCTCGCCCCGGGAGAGCGGCTCCAGGACCTGCTCCCGCAGCCGGCCGGTCCACGCGAAGAGCTCCTCGTGCGTGGCGAGGTCGTCGAGGTGCAGGACGGGGGCGTCGTCGAGGGCGGCGGACAGCCGGGCCGCCAGGGTGGACTTGCCGGAGCCCGCGTGGCCGTCGACCGCCACCAGCCGGACCGGTCCGCAGGAGGGCGGCAGCCGGAGCAGCGCGTGGGCCGCGCGGTCGAGGTCGTTCATGGGCCCAGCGTAGGGGAGCGGGGGACCGCCGCAGGTCAGCGAGGTACCGCCGCCAGTGGTGGAGACCAATATTGGTGCGGCGACGCGAGCCGAAGTGCTGGCGGAGGCCCCGCGGAAGCCGGGATAGTGGGCCCGCGCAGCCCCGCCCGTCCACCGGTGCGGAGGCGGTACACCCTGCCTCGGCACTGTCGTACGCCCACCGTTCTCGACTGGGGGTCACCGCCCATGACCAGCTCCACCCCACGCAGAACCGTCCTCGCCGCGGCGCTCGCGGCCGCCGCGGGAACGGCCGCCGCCGGTCCCGCCACCGCCGCGGACCCCGCCACCGCCGCCTGCCCCGACCGCACCGCCTCCGACTGCGCGGCCGACGGCGCCGAGCGGGGCCACGCCCCCGCCGCCGGGCTCGTCGACAACCGCTTCTGGTCCTCGTACACGGACTGGAGGTGCGGTGCGACGGCCGGTACGAAGGCGGTCGCCGGCCTCCGGCCCGGCCTGGTCCTCGCCACCCCCGCCGGGCGCGTCGACTACACCGACCCGCACACCGGCCGCACCTCCGCCTGGGAGTACGCGAGCTGGACCTCGCCCGTCCACACCCCGGCCGTGCCCGCCACCGAGGTCATCGCCTCCTGGAACGCCGTCACCCCGCCCGGCACCTGGCTCCAGGTCGAACTGTCCGGCACGTACTCCGACGCCACCGCCACCCCCTGGTACGTGCTCGGCCGCTGGGCCTCCGGCGACGGCGACATCCGCCGCACCTCGGTCGACGACCAGACCGACGGCAGGAGCACCGTCTGGACCGACACCTTCGCGATCGACGACGCCGCGAGCGGCCTGCGGCTGCGCTCGTACCGGCTGCGCCTCACCCTCCACCGCACCCCCGGGACCGACCTCACCCCGACCGTCTGGCGGATCGGCGCCATGGCCTCGGACATCCCGGACCGCTTCACCGTCCCGGCCACCGAGCCGGGCCTCGACCACGAGCTGGACGTTCCGCGCTACTCGCAGAACACCCACGTCGGCCAGTACCCCGAGTACGACAACGGCGGCGAGGCCTGGTGCAGCCCGACCTCCTCCCAGATGATCGTCGAGTACTGGGGACGCCGCCCCTCCGCCGAGCAGCTGGCCTGGGTGAACCCGGCCTTCGCCGACCCGCAGGTCTGCCACGCCGCCCGCTTCACCTACGACCACCAGTACCAGGGCTGCGGCAACTGGCCCTTCAACGCCGCCTACGCGGCCACCTACCCCGACATGAACGCCGTGGTCACCCGGCTGCGCTCGCTCACGGAGCTCGAATCGCTGGTCCGCGTCGGCATCCCGGCCATAACGTCCCAGTCCTTCCGCAAGGAGGAGCTGACCGGAGCCGGGTACGGCACCTCGGGCCACCTGATGACCGTCATCGGCTTCACGGCGGACGGCGACGTCATCGCCAACGACCCCGCCTCCCCCAGCAACGAGGCCGTCCGCCGGGTCTACCGGCGGCGCGAGTGGGAGAACATCTGGCTGCGCACCAAGCGGTACGACGCGAACGGCAAGGTCAGAAGCGGTACGGGCGGTGTCTGCTACCTCTACTGGCCGGTCAAGCCAGCACCAAGTCAGCACCGCGCGCTGCAGGCGCTCGGCCTGGTGTGAGCATGTGCGGCCCGACGGTCGTCTCCACGACCTGACGGCAGCGCTCCTGGCCGTCCTGCGTGAGGTGGCCGTACCGGTCCACCGTGGCCTTGACCGACCGATGTCCGAGCCGGCGAGACACCTCGTGAATGGACACTCCGTTGGTCAGCGAGCCTTTCCAACCTCAGCTTGAGCAGATCAAGTGGCAGGACGGCCGGAGGATGCGACGCCGCCTCGCTGAACTCCATTGTCGGCGGCGAGCGCTTGACTCGCGGGCATGGACGACGAGCAGCTTCTGACCGCCGTGGCCGAGATCCTGTGGCCGGGCCTCTGTGACCTGGCCTGCCGTGAGCACAGGCTTGCGCCAGGTCAGGTCTGCCTTCCCGTCTCCGGTCACGCTGACCCGGGCAACCTCGTCGAGACGCTTTCCGACCGATACGGCGAGCCGTTGGCCGATGCCGGCCGACTGCCGTCGCTTCCTTTGTCTGGGCAGATCGGCTGGAGGTGTGCCTGGCCGTTCAGTGAGCGTTTTCAGCTTCGCCACTCCAGGGTGACGCCGTGGCCCTCGCTTGAGCCCTGGAAGCTCCTCGGGTGGGCCCACCGGGCACAGGGGGTTGTCTGTGAAAAGTCGTGGGCGGTCACTTCGCTGAGGGGCCGGCCCTGCGCTTCGGGGCGGGAGATGATCGCGGGGAGGGATGGAACACATGCTCGAAGTGCCATCCCTGCAAGGTTCTCCCGCCGGTACTTCCCCACCTCCGCAGTGGCGTAGTCGGACGGAGACATCCCTGTAGAGAGGACAGAGGGCATAGGGCGATGAGTGTGGCTGAGAGTTGGTCGCGTGTGATGAGTCTTCTCCGGGAGCACGCCCCGGCCGATCACGCGGATCTGCCAGGGCCCGCTACGGAGGAGACGCTCGCGGCAGCCGAGGAACGGATGGGTATCTCCCTGCATGGGGACCTGCGGACGTGGCTGTTGCAGAACAATCTGGATCTGCCAGAGGAAGATTTCGACGATGACGTAATGTGCTGCGGCTTCGACGGGTTCCCCGACGAGGGAAGCTTCTTTCTGGGCATCCGGGCGATGGAGAGGCTCTACGCGAACCGCTCCACGTCCTGCGGATTCGACCCTCCGGACCAGCCGGACAATCCGTTCTGGCGTAACGAGTGGATCCCGTTCCTGTCGGACCAGGACGGCTGGATGGGAAAGTTCATCGATGTGCGGGACGGGCGCGTCGGCCGCTGGTTCGTGGGTGGCCCCACGGTCACGGGCGAGTACGAATCGATGGCCCTGTATTTCGACTCTGTGGCGGAGACGCTGACGAGGATCGCCGATGGAGGCTCCCCGGTCTGTCGGTTCGCCGAAGGTCGACTTGTCTGGTCGTGAGACGGTTCCCATGATTGTCTGCTGGGTTGTGGTGAGGTCCTGGCCGGGAAGCCGTCTGATGGGCGTGGTCACCCAGGGGCCGGCCCCGATGTAGGCGCGGTCGGCGAGCACGGGCAAGCCCTGGCGTTCGCAGATCCGGATGATGTGGTGGGTGCGGGCCGCGGCCAGGTCGTGAGTGCGGCCGGGCGGCGCGGGTGAGACCCACAGCTTGCCCGCGGGATCGGCCACGACCTGCACGTTCACGCCATGACGGCGGTGCTTCTGGGAAAGTCGGCCCGGCCGTCGCCGACGCGGTCGCACTCGGCGGGTGTTCCGTCGAGCAGGACGTGATCAGGATCCGTCTTCCGCAGGACCCGCAGCAGTCCGGGCGCCCGGCGGGACAGGTGATCGACGACGGCTGGGACGTAGGCGTGGGCGGTCCCGACGGATATGCCGAAGCCGGCGGCGATCTGCGTGAGCGTGTCGTGACGACGAAGGTGGACCAGGCCCACGAGGGCGCGCTGGTGGGGCGGGAGCTTGCAGCGGCGGTTACCCTCACGGGTGACGATGAGCATGGATACCCACTCGACCAGGGCGTGCGGCAGGTCGAGTGCGGCAGGATAGGGAACCAACGAGGCTCCTGCGCTGAAGAGTTGAGACGTCGAACACCTCTCTCAACGGCACGGGAGCCTCGTGCGTTGCGGGACGCTAGCCCGTCACCCGATCAGTGGCCACTCTGAAAGAGCTCACTGTTCCCTCAAGCGCCTGCGACGGACCTCGGCACAACGGCTCCGGGACTCACGGGAGGAACGTCACAGCCGGGAAGGCCGGGGACGGCCCGTCGAGCAGGTGCCCCCGACGGTGGCGCAGGTGCTCGTCGAAGAACGCGAGCGGGTACGCCTGCTGGATCTTCACCGCCTGGTCAGGGTCGAGGGTGCCGATCACGCTCTGGAGCTGCTGCCCACTCCACCCCAACAACTTCGCCACCTGCGGGAACAGCGCCTCGTTGTCGCCGTACGAGACGTGGGCGGCGCCCTGGGCCTGGATGTTGAGCCGCCAACCCCGCAGGTGCGACCAGAATGCGGCGGCCTCAGGATCCGTGGCTCGGGTGAACACGGCGGACATCATCATGAACGGCCGGTCCATGTCGCCGGCCAGCGGCGGATTCATCTGCATCGGACCGTCCAGGCTCAGCCCGGCCCGGATGCGCTCGTCCGCGAGCGTGGCGCAGGCGGTTGCCGTCCCGCCCTTCGACCAACCGAACGCGCCCATGCGCCGCGGGTCGAGGGAGCCGAGCAGCCCGGCCGGCAGCGCTCGCTGGTCGACGTCCGGATTGCACCCGGCGGCCAGCTGCTCGACGCAGTCGAAAACGAAGCGCAGATCCGCGGCGAAATCCCCAGGCAGTGTCGGCGCGTTCCGGTCGCGCAGCGGGACGGCGACCCGGCCGTCAGGGAAATCGGTGTACGTGTCGTACTGGTGAGCCACCGTCACCACCGCGTATCCGTGGCTGGCGAGCTCTTGGACCATGATGGTGTGGTCGCCCTGGTGGCTGTGCGCGCCGTGTGAGAACACGACCACGGGCAGTCGTCGGCCCGGCCGCAGCACCGGAGCGCCCACGTGGCCGACGGTCAGCGGCGCCAGCGGGACCAGGGCGCTGAACCCCACGTCGGCGAGGAACGCCTGAAGGGCGCCCGGCGGCATCCAAGGCGCCACCGGGTACCGCTCGACGTTCCGGGCGGGATACCAGACGGTGGTCATCAGCTCGCGGAAGTGCCCGGGTCCCGCGATGTCGTCCGGGCGCGACCGGTCGACGAGGCGCAGCCGGACCGTGCCCACCGGGTGCGGCCCGGTGGGCACGGGCAGCGTGAGCCGCTTCGGGGCGGGCGCCCCCGGGGCTTCCGCCCACGCGGGGCCGGCGACGGCGGCAAGCGGCACTGCTGCCCCGGTGGCCAGCGCGGCCCCCAGCACGCGGCGGCGCGTCACGCCCTTCCGGCTGATGAACGGTGTGGTGGTCAAGGTCCCTCCCGCGGTGGCGGATCGTCGATCGTGCCGTGACGGCCAGTCCGTGGGCACAGAGGAACGCTGTCATCCACCCCTCGTGTGCAGCATCAGCCCACGGTTTGATCACTCCGCGCGGGCATCAACCCACGGGCTTACAGCCCGGGGTAGACACGGTCAGCGGTGACTTCCTCAGAGCCCGCATCAGCCCCAACCGCATGACCGTCATCACCAAAGCCGTCCTCACCCTGGAGAGACGACGCTGAAAACGCTCACCGACCCGTAGCACCCGATTCCGATGCCGGTGGACTTCTGCGGGCACTGGTTCATGGGCTGCTCCGGGAACGTGGAGCTGGACGCTGCCGCGGAACCCCTGCACCGCGGTCGACTGTCTCCCGCGGCGTCGCCGGTTGCGCCGAGGTCGGCAAGGACGGCCTTCCGGGCCAGACCCTTGCGGTGGGCCCCCGCGTCGCCTGTCAGGCCGCGTATGGAGCGGGGCGGCGACCCGTCGGGCGGCCTTGGAACCGGGAAGCCGCACGAGGCGCGGGGCTCGGAGCGATAACCCTCGTGTCGGCCTGCGGCGGCCAGAAGGAGCCTGCCGGCTCCGCGGCCTCTGTCGCGGCTGACTCCGAACCGGGCGACCACGAGGCCAAGGGCAGCTCCGCGTCGGCGAGCCCATCTGTCTCCGCCTCCGCCACCACCTCCCCCTCGGCCTCGGTCTCCGCATCACCCTCCGCGTCCAAGTCCCCGTCTGCCTCCGCAGAGCCGTCCGGAAGCCCGGCCCCGAAGGTCAAGCCCGCAGGCGCCACGGCCGGCGGCGGGACGGGCGGCGGGTCCGGAGTGCAGACGTCCGAGCCCGCCGCGGCGCCGGACTTTCCCGTGCCCGTGAACATCGGCAATGCCACGCAGGTCATCACGGTCAAGGTCGGCGGCTCGTACGCCACCGTCACCGCGTGGCAGAAGGGCTCCTCTGGCTGGAAGGCACAGTTCTCCACGAGTGCCGGACGCGTGGGCTCCCATGGTGTCGTGGACGGCGCGACCCGCAGGCAGAGCACGTACACCACGCTCTCCTCGCAGCAGCCGACCGTCAACCACGACGGCCTGGTCTCCGGCAAGGCGCAGACCTGGCTGAGTGTCGGCAACAACTCCGGCACGTACGGCAAGACCCGCGCCGTCCTGAAGTTCCCCACCACATCCATCCCCACCACCGCCACGGTGCTGGAGAACAAGCTGTACATGTGGGGCGCGGAGACCACCAGCACCACCAGCGGCGCGGTCTACGAACTCCACTCGCTCACGCGGGACTTCACCGAGACCCAGGCGACCTGGAACAACGCCACCTCGACCACCCCGTGGACCACGGCGGGCGGCGACTTCTCCGCCACCGTCTCCGACACCGTCGCGCAGATCACCGACGAGGTCGGCCGCCACTGGTGGGACGCCACCGGTCTCATGCAGTCCTGGGTGCGCACCCCCGCCAACAACAAGGGCGTCCTGGTCAAGCTGAAGGACGAGACCACCACCGGCCCACAGGAACGCACCCTGTTCCTGTCGGCGGAGGCGTCCGACCCGCAGCTGCGCCCGTACATGCAGGTCATCTACGTCGACTCGACGACCGAGGACACGTACTACGCGCCCACGACTCCCTCGCGGATGACGCCGAACTCGCAGTACACCGTCGAGTTCACCGTCACCAACACCACCGCCACCGCGTGGGCCGCCGGTGAGCGCCAGTTGTCGTACACCTGGAAGCTGCCCGACGGCACGGACGTCACCACGGGCGGAAACCAGCTGTCCACCACGATCCCGGCCCTGCTGCCGGGCAAGTCGGTCACCGTCCAGGCGCAGGTCAAGACCCCCATCAACTCTGACTCCGGCAGCAAGCGGACCGAGTACGTCCTGGGCTGGGACATCCGCAAGGCGTCCGACGGCAGCTGGCTGTCCGCCGGCACAGGCGCGATCCCTTCGCTGAAGCAGAACGTAGCGGTCGAGGACCCCACTTCCAACACTCTGGGCCTGGAGAAGTTCTACTCCTACACCGGTCAGAGCACGGGCGCCGGGTCGTCGTTGTCCAGCAACTTGGCGTACGGCAACACGGTCTGGCAGTACAACGCGTTCAGCAACCCGGGCCGCGGTCTGAGCACGTTCTTCCGCATGGCCTACAACTCGCTCGACACCTCCGACACGGTCTCAGGGCACGGTTGGTCGATGCAGGCCTCCGGCCCGGTTCGGCTGGGCGCTCCGCTGGAGTTCCACCCCAAGCCGAACCCGACCGAGATCCGCCTGCCCGATGGTGACGGCACCACGCACGTCTTCCGCTGGGACGCGGCGAACAGCACCTGGAAGGCTCCCGCGGGAGTCCACTACAAGCTGACCGCCAAGGCCGGTCTGGACTGCACCCCGCTCAAGGACCCCGTCCCCGACGCCTGGACCCTCACCCGTCCCGACGGCACCCGGTTCCTGTTCGGCTGCGACGGCTACCTGACCTCCACGGTGGACAAGAACGGCAACACCATGCTGTTCACCTATGAGGAACGGAAGTCCAACAACAAGCCCACGAAGTTCCTCAAGTACGTCACGGATCCCGCGGGCCGTAAGACGCTCACCGTCGACTACTGGACGAAGGGCCAGTCCGGCTACCAGTACGTCAACGACGCCGGCGTCCTGACCACGGACTCCGGAAACCTGAACAACTCGAAGATCTACGACCACATCAAGTCGGTCACGGACGTCTCCGGGCGCCGGATCGAGTTCCACTACACCACCAAGGGCCTGCTGGGCCGGATCACCGACGGTGCCGGCTCGACGCAGCCGAAGGCGTTCGCGTTCACCTACGACGCCACCCAGGGCAACAAGAACGTCAAGCTCGTGAGGGTCGACGACCCGCGCGGCAACGGCACCAGGCTGTCCTACTACGCGCCGCAGGCGGGTGACGACCCGAAGTACCACTGGTGGACGAAGACGGTCACCGACCGCCGCAACGGCGCCACCGGCTTCACCTACGCGGCCGACACCGCCAACCCCACGTTCACCGCCACCCGTGTCACCGACCAGCTGAACCGGACGACCGCCTTCACGGCGGACGACTTCGGCCGCCCGGTCCAGACGGTCAACGCCAAGTCCCAGACCACCAAGATGAACTGGGACGCCGACAACAACGTCACGTACCTGGAGGAGGCCAACGGCGCCAAGACCGCGTACTGCTACGACCAGAAGACCGGCTACCCGCTGTGGATGCGGGACGCCGAGAACAACAAGGCCGGAGTGCCTTCCCAGTCGGAGTGCGCCCCGGGCACGTTCCCGGCGAACTCGGCCCGGTACACCTACCAGACACGTCTGGACGGCTACTCCGCCGACCTGTTCACCAAGTCCTCCCCGGAGGGCCGTACCTGGAACTTCACGTACGACTCCTTCGGCAACCTGAAGACGGTCACCGACCCCAAGGGCGTTTCGACCGCTACGGCAGGTGACTACACCACCTCGTACACGTACGACTCCTACGGTCAGCTGACCAAGGCGACGGACGCCAACGGCAACCCGACGACGAACAGTGACTTCGGGCCCACCGGCTATCCGGCGACCATTACGGACGCGCTGAACAATCCGACGACGTACGTCTACGACGAGCTCGGCCAGGTCACGCAGGTCACCGACGCCTTGGGCAAGAAGTCCACGCAGACCTACGATGTCTTCGGCCGTCCGCTGGTCCACACCGTGCCCAAGGACCAAGCGGCGGGCGAGCTGATCACCGCGCCCGCGCCGGAATACGACGCGAACGACAACGTCATCCGGACCACGGCACCGAACGGCGCCGTTTCCTCAGCGGTGTACGACGAGGCCGACCAGATCACCTCGGCGTCCGCACCGAAGGACACCAGCACGTCCAGCGACCACACCTCGACGTACACCTACGACGGGGTGGGCAACCTCAAGACGGTCACCGAGCCCAAGGGCACGCTGACCACTACGGACGCGACGGACTACACCACCACCAACACCTTCGACGAGATCTACCAGCTCACCTCCGTGACCAACGCCGCGGGTGACAAGATCTCGTACGAGTACGACAACGTCGGCAACACCGTCGCGGTCGTCGACCCGCGGAAGAACACCACCGCGGACGCGACGGACTACACGACCAAGACCACCTTCGACCTGAACCACCGGCTCACGGAGGTCAAGGACGCCGCGGGCAAGGTCACCAAGCGCTCCTACGACAAGGATTCGCTGGTCCTCTCCACCACGGACGCCGAGAACAACACCCGAACCGTCACCTACGACGAGCGCGGAAAGCCGAAGGAGACCAAGACGCCGCACACCGGCACCTCGCCGGTCCTGTACCGCACCACGCAGTACGAATACGACCAGGTGGGCAACACCACCAAGGTGATCACGCCGCGCGGTCTCGCCACCGGCGCCGCCGACGACTTCACCCAGCGCACCGAGTACGACGCGCTGAACCGCGCGGTCAAGCGCTTCCAGCCGTACGACCCGGCGGACGGTCGCTACAACAACCCGAACGTCTACACGCAGACCGTGTTCGACACGGTCGGCCGGGTGGCCAAGGTCTCCTTGCCGCCGTCCGCGGGGCAGTCGTTCCGCAACGACACCACGTACAGCTACTTCGACAACGGCTGGACCAAATCGTCCACCGATCCGTGGGACATCGTCACCACCTACGAGTACAACGAGCTGGGCAAGCAGACCAAGCGCACCCTGACCTCGGCGGGCGGTTCCTCGGACCGCACGATGGCATGGACGTACTACCCGGACGGAAAGCTGAAGTCCAAGTCGGACGACGGCGTCCCGGTGGGCAAGTCGGTGGTCCTGGTGGACAACTCCGACACCCAGAACACCGCCTCTGCGGGCACCTGGGCCACCGGTAACCTCCCGGGCCAGCAGGGCTACGACCACCGCACTCACGCGACGGGCGCCGGCACCGACTCCTTCACCTGGACGCTCAACGTCCCCAAGGACGGAACGTACACCGCGTACGTGAAGTACCCGAAGGTGACGGGTGCGGCGACCTCGGCGACGTACACCCTGGCGCAGGGCGCCACCACGCACCCGGCAGTGGTCAAGAACCAGACCACCGGCGACGGCACTTGGGTGAGCCTCGGCTCGTACAGCCTCAAGCAGGGCGGCGACGCCACGCTGAAGCTGGCGCAGAGCAGCACCGGCATCGTCGTCGCGGATGGCGTGAAGCTGGTCCGGGACACCTCGGGCGAGACCGACACCGAGAAGCGCACCTTCACCTACGGCTATGACGCCAACGCCAATCTGACCTCGATCGACGACACCTCGTCGGGCGCGGCGATCGACGCCTACAGCGTCGTCTACACCGGCCTGAACCAGGTACAGAAGGTCACCGAGGCACTGTCCGGCCAGGACAAGAACGTGACGTCGTACACATACGACGTCAATGGCCGTCCTGACACGGTCACGCACCCCCGGCAGTTCTCGAAGTACACGTACGACCTGCGCGAGCTGGTAAAGACCGTCGCGGTCGGCACCTCCGCCTCGGACGCTTCGCCCAAGCTTTCGTCGTACACCTACACGGACCGCGGCCAGAAGCTGAAGGAGACCAAGGCAAACGGCAACACCGTCGATTACACGTACTACCTCGACGGTGTGCTGAAGACGACGGCGGAGAAGAAGAGCAGCGGCACGCTCGTCTCCTCGCACACCTACGCCTACGACGCCAACGGCAACAAGGCCCAGGACGTCGCACGGAAGATGAACGCCGCAAACCACGCGGCGTACCTCGACTCGACGACGGACTACACCTACGACCCGGCGGACCGCATCGCCGCCGTCACCAAGACCGGCAACGGCTCGGGCACCGAAACGTACGTCCACGACGACAACGCCAACGTCATCAGCCAGAACGTGCGCGGCGTGCCGAGCACCTTCACGTACGACCGCAACCGGCTGCAGTCCTCGGTGACCTCTGGTTCCGAGTTCCGTTACACCTACGACCCGTTCGGCCGGCAGGAGTCCGTCACCAACGGCGGCCGGATCATCGAGCGGAACGTGTACGACGGCTTCGACCACGTGGTCGAGTCGCAGAAGATGGACGACGCGGGCGCGATGCGGTCGACGACGTTCACCTTCGACCCGCTCGACCGCACGGCGTCGAAGACCGCCGCCGGCAAGACCACGGACTACGACTACCTCGGCATCTCGGGTGAGGTCCTCGGCGAGGAGGTCGCCGGCCGACTGACCAAGTCGTACCAGTACAGCCCGTGGGGCGAGCGGCTGTCGCAGATCACCCACAACACCGACGGCACGAGCGAGGACGCCTTCTACGGCTACAACTCGCACACCGACGTCGAGACGCTCACCGACAAGAACGGCGACACCAAGGCGACGTACGGCTACACCGCGTACGGCGACGCCGACCAGTCCGAGTTCACCGGGATCGACAAGCCGGACACGGCGAACCCGGACGCCGAGGGCTACAACCCGTACCGCTTCAACGGCAAGCGCTGGGACCCCTCGTCCGGAACCTATGACATGGGATTCCGCTCCTACGACCCCGGGCTGAACCGCTTCACCACCCGGGACATGTACAGCGGCGCACTGTCGGACATGAGCCTGGGTGCGGACCCGTTCACCGGAAACCGGTACGCCTTCACCGGTGGCAACCCCACCAGCCGGGTCGAGGTGGACGGCCACCACGACCGGTGCGAGACCGGCATCGGCCCGGGCTGTATGGCAGACCTGGATCGGAACATCAGCTCCGGCACTTCCCAGACCGGGCGGGGCAGCCTGCTCGGCGGCCTGCTGGGCCTCGCGCTGGACGGCCTCATCGCTCAGCTGCAGTCGCTGTCCGGTGAGGACCCCAGCGGCAGCGGCACCACGACCGACAATCGTGGCGGCGACTGCCGTAAGGGCGGCAAGGGGTGGGTGGACATGAAGCCCACCGACAGCAGTGCCGGAGGCCGGTCGACCGGTGTCACCGCGTGCCTTGACAGCGCATATCTGAAGGCCAACAAGGGCTCACCCGCCGTGCAGAAGCGCTCCACCGGCTACCGCTGGGCTCAGGACCAGGCCTCGAGCTGGGGCTACACGCCGGCGACTTATTGGGTCAACGCGTGCCACCTGCTGGCCAAGGAACTGACGGGCACCGGTCGGGACGCCCGGAACCTGTCCACCTGCGCACGTCCCGCCAACGCCTACACCACCGGCGATACGCGGATGGAGTACAACTTCCGGTATTACGAGCGCCTGGTGAGGGAGAACGTAGATGCCAATCGTGTAGTGCAGTACAGCGTCACGCCGAATTACTTCGATGGCGACGTGACCATTCCGCAGTCGTGGACGTTCGAGGCTACGGTCTGGTACGAGGACGGCAGCTCGTCGACCCTGATCAACAACCAGGAGGTCTGGAACCAGTACACGAACTGGGACGACAACCTCGGAGGCCAGGTCGACGACGACGGCTACACGACCCCTCGGGCAGGTACGCCATGACATCTACAACGAGTGAGGAGAGGATGGGGACGTGAGCCTTGACGACCTGACCGGCATGATGCCGCCCCACGAAGGAGCCGGCGCGGCCATCGACTGGGAAGCTGCGGAGCGCGCCTATGGCGTGGCCTTCCCCAGTGACTACCGAGCCTTCATGGCGCGGTTCGGGGCCGGTACGATCGAGAACTACCTCACCGTGCTGGCACCCGAGATGTCCGAGGACGGCCTGGCCGAGGGACCCATGGTGTTCATCACAGATGACGCCCGCGGTACCTGGGAGGACGAGCCAGGGCCGCTGGACGTTCCGGCCGAACGGCTGCTGGCCTGGGGCTGCGACGACACGGGTGACCTGCTGTGCTGGCTGACCCAGGGCGACGTGCCGGAGGCATGGCCCGTGGTGATCTACAACCGCGGTGATGACGCCTGGCGTGTGGTCGACTGCGGGCTCGTCGAGTTCCTGCGCCGGATCCTCCGGGCCGAGTTCGACGAGCTGCCGCTTTCCGGCACGACACTGTGGGGTGAGAACGCCGCACGCTTCCTGACGCAAGCAGAGGAAGCCCGCATCAAGGCGGCTGGCCAGGACCCCTGGGCCGACTGACGCCGCTGACGGTGCCGCCGATCGCTTTTCCGCGGTCGGCGGCACCGCCGCATACACCGTTCGTATTCATCTCTGCGGGCGATGGTCGGCCTGCGGGCACCGGCCCGCGTTGCAGGCACTCACGGACATAGGACGAAGTGGAAAAGACATGCAGATACACAAGCCCGGATGTGAGCAATGAAGGGCCGGCTCTTGTGGCCTGCGGCAGGCCTGGCCATCCTCACCGCGCTGACCGGCTGCGGAACACAGCAGACCCCGGGCCCGAGGGCCGCGTCCGTGAAAGCCCCCACACCGGCCACGGAGGCATCGAAGGCCTCAGAGAACAGCAGCCCGGCAGACCTACTGGCGCGGGCCGAGGCGGCCATGGACGCCCAGAACGGGTGGACCTTCGCAGTAACGGGCAAGGAGTCACTCAAACAGACCGGCGCACCGGAGGAGCAGGCCAGTGCAGCCTCGTACTCCGCCGTGGTGGAGCGAACCGGCAGGCCCCGGGCTTTGCACCAGAACGGCACGGTTCTCAGCAAGGGAAAGCGGAAGTCTGAGGAGGTGTTCGCCGCGGACGGCACTGGATACGTGCGGGAAGGCGCCCCCGGAACTCCATGGGTCAAGGGGCCCCTGACCGACCCGGAGATCGCCGCCAAGGTGGAGGACCCGCTGGCCGCGCTGGCCTCTTTCACCACTTACATCGAGCGGAACGAGCGGATCGAGGTCACCAGGACCAATGGTGAGATAAAGCTCCAGATGCGGATCCCTGCTGGACGCCTAGCCGACAGGGCGAAACGACCCGCCATCGCGAAGGCCGCCCACGAGTTCCAGCCCACCTTGGACGAGCTGCGCGCGGCCGGCGTCACGGCGGACGAGGAGCGAATCGTATTGGCAGGGTTCGAGGAGACGCTCACCCTGGACGCGCGCACCTATCGGATGACTTCCTATCGGTTTTCCTTCGGGTTCGCCATCCCGCACCAGGGTCGACAGATCCGATACAAGCAGGAATTCCTGGCGGACACACGAGGTGCCTTCACCGGACGGATCGAGATTCCCAACGCTGTCCGTTGACCCCACCTCATTGAGATGTGGCGGTGATCACAGAGCGGACCCGTGATGATCCGGCCCCCGGTTCCGCTGGGTTCCCGGGAGGGCGTGGGGAATCCGCGGTCCTCCCCGAGGACCCAGGGACCGGGGGAACGCACCGGTTCATACACGAGGGGTGGGGCCGATGGACCGAGTCAGCCGCATGCCGCGGGCCGCCGACATGGGCGGCCATGCCTCCGGGTTCGCCTCCCGCACGGCCGCGAGGACGCGGCTCCCCAAGGTGGTCAACCGCTTCGAGCCGGGCCCCGGCGAATCCGTTCACGCGCTCTTCCCGCTGGTCCCGCGTCTTCCGAAGAGCCTGCCGTTGTCCCGGGGGACGGCCGACGGCCTGCGACTTCCCGCCGCGTAGGGTGATGCGCTGGGCAGCGCGACGCGGGAAGGCCAGGGAAAGATTTCTTTGAGGGTGGACGACGCCACTCTGCAGCATGCGGTGGAACGTGCGCAGAACGGTGACGACGAGGCGTTCGCCGAGGTGTACCGGATCGTGCAGCCCGGGCTTCTGGGGTATCTGCGAGGGCTCGTCGGTGAGTCCGCCGAGGACGTGGCCTCCGACGCGTGGCTCGAGATAGCCCGTGACCTGGCGCGGTTCCGCGGAGACGGGGCGGGGTTTCGCGGCTGGACCGCGACCATCGCCCGCCACCGAGCGCTGGACCACCTGCGGCGCCTGCGCTCCCGACCGTTCACGACCCCATTCGAACAGGACGTGCTCGATCTGCCCGCCCCGGGGGAGACGGCCGGCGAGGCCCTTGAGGCGATGTCCACCGCCGAGGCGCTGGCCCTGGTCACGGCGCTCCCCCCGGACCAGGCCGAGGCTGTGCTGCTGCGGGTGGTCATCGGGCTCGACGGACCCGCGTCGGCCCGGGTGCTGGGCAAGCGGGTGGGAGCGGTGCGCTCCGCCGCGCACCGCGGACTGAGGCGGCTCGCGAAGGAACTGCTGGGATGAGTGCTGAGAACGGTATGCGGGAACACGACGACGTCGAGGCGGCACTGGCCGCTGCCCTGCGCC
Source organism: Streptomyces sp. TLI_105 (assembly GCF_900105415.1). GTDB lineage: Bacteria > Actinomycetota > Actinomycetes > Streptomycetales > Streptomycetaceae > Streptomyces. The sequence goes on from NZ_FNSM01000001.1 coordinate 6,824,999, forward strand.
CCAGGGACGTGGACGATGCCGCGGCCCGCGCGGCCGTCGCCGCGTTCCGTGCCGCCCGCGACACGGGCCTGCACATCTCCCGGCGCACCAGGCGCCGTGATGACTGGCGTCCCGTACCGGAACGTGGCACGGGACGCTCGCTGAAAACCTCGCTCGCGGCCCTGGCCGCGAGCCTGACCCTGGGCGGGGTGGCGTTCGCCGCGGCCGCGTCGCACAGCCCCTCCGACGAGATGGAGGCACGCGACCCCCAACCCCGCCGCAGCACCTCTGCTCCGCAGCCGTCCAAGGAACCTGTGATCGCACCGTTCGAGTCCCCGGATTCAAGTCCGCCGGCCGCTCACGGAGTCCCCACACCCCGCGTTCCCCACGATCAGGCCCACCTGCCTCGGTCGGACGAGGCCCTCTGCCGTGCATACGAGAAATCCCCGGACAAGGGCAAAGCCATGGAAGCGGCGGCCCGGCAGCGCCTGGTCGCCGCGGCTGACGCCAAGGACGTCGCGACCTACTGCGACTCCCTCCTGGCGTCCGCGCCCCCAGACTCACCCCCGGCCCCCGGGAACGGACACTCCGCCCCCGCCGAAAGCTTCTTCGGTACCCGCACAAAGCCCGAGGTGGGTAATCCGGTCCGCCGCCCCTCTATGCCCGCTTCGGATTCCCGCAAGGGCAGTAATAGGGAATGACGACCGCGCTAAGCGGGCGGAGCTCTGTCGGGCGACCAAGGGCACGGGGTCGGCACCGATCCAGCACGACGCACCCGAGCGGACCGGAACGGACGCCGGCGGAAGTCGGCACCAGGTCAGCACCAGCGCGTCCGCGCTCGATTTGCCTCGCGCGGACGGGCCTCTGACCTGCGTGTTTGTGCGGGAGGGCGTCGCACGGCAAGCGGCGCCCTCCCCTTTGGAGAACATCTGGCTGCGCACCAAGCGCTACAACGCGAGCGGCAAAGTGGTGTCCGGCACAGGAGGGGTCTGCTACCTCTACTTCCCCGAGCGCCCCTCGGCCGTCCAGCGCAAGGCACTGGAGGCCCTCGGCATCGGCTGACGCGGATCGGCGGCCCCGGGGGACGTGACCGACGTCTCTACCCCGGGGCCGCCCCGGTGTCGCAAGGTGGTCGGCATGACCTCCACCACCCACTCCCGCCTCCTCGTCCGCGCACGGACGGGCGGCCCCCGCGACGACGGCCCCAAGATCCTGGAGCACGTCCTCGGCTGGACCCTGGTCGTCCTGCTCGCCCTCCTCGTCACCCGGGCGGGCCTCATGTGAGACGGTCACGACCCACGGGCCTCCGCGCGGCCCCGGCAGCCGGGTGCGCCCCGGCGTCCGCTCGGCCGCCGTGGGCGTCCGTGCGACCCCCGGCAACCGTGTGCATCCCCGGCGCCCGTGTGATCCTCCGGGCCGGAACGGGCATACTCCCCGCGATCTCGGCACTCCGCGCGCGCCCGCGCCCGGAAGGGAGGAGCGTCCGGCCATGACCGACAGCGCCGCGGACGGCGTGGAACGCCGGCTGCCCACCGACGAGGCCCGGGAACTGCTCTCCCTGGTGCGTGACATCGCCCGGCGGGAGATCGCCCCGCGCGCCGCCGAGGAGGAGGCCGCCGGCCGCTTCCCGCGCGAGCTGTTCACGCTGCTCTCCCGCTCCGGGCTGCTCGGACTGCCGTACGACCCCGAGCACGGCGGGGGCGGTCAGCCGTACGAGGTCTACCTCCAGGTCCTGGAGGAGCTCGCCGCCGCCCGGCTCACCGTCGGGCTCGGCGCGAGCGTCCACACCCTGGCCTGCCACGCGCTCGCGGGCTACGGCACCGACGGGCAGCGGGCCGCGCACCTGCCCGCGATGCTGGGCGGCGGTCTCCTCGGCGCGTACTGCCTCTCCGAACCCTCCGCGGGATCGGACGCGGCGGCCCTGCGGACCCGCGCCGTCCGGGACGGCGAGGACTGGGTCGTCGACGGCACCAAGGCCTGGATCACCCACGGCGGGATCGCGGACTTCTACACGGTCATGGCCCGTACCGGCGGGCCGGGCGCGCGCGGCATCACGGCCTTCCTGGTGCCGGGGGACGCGCCGGGGCTGAGTGCCGCCCCTCCCGAGCGGAAGATGGGCATGAAGGGCTCTCCGACCGCGCAGCTCCACTTCGACGGGGTGCGGGTCGCCGACGACCGGCGGCTGGGCGGGGAAGGGCAGGGCTTCGCGATCGCCCTGGACGCCCTGGACTCGGGGCGGCTCGGCATCGCCGCCTGTGCCGTGGGGCTGGCCCAGGCGGCCCTGGACGAGGCGGTCGCGTACGCGAAGGGGCGCCGCCAGTTCGGCCGGCCGATCGCCGACTTCCAGGGGCTCCGCTTCCTGCTCGCCGACATGGCGACCCGGATCGAGGCGGGCCGGGCGCTGTACCTGGAGGCGGCGCGGCTCCGGGACGAGGGGCGGCCCTTCGGCCGGCGCGCGGCGATGGCCAAGCTCTTCTGCACGGACGCCGCCATGCGGGTCACGACGGACGCGGTGCAGGTGCTCGGCGGCTACGGCTACACGGCGGACTTCCCCGTGGAGCGGTATCTGCGCGAGGCGAAGATGCTCCAGATCGTCGAGGGGACCAATCAGATCCAGCGCGTGGTCATCGCCCGTCACCTGGTCGGACCAGAGTCCCGCTGACGCGTACGGTGCGGTCCGCCCAGACCGGTCCGGCGGCGAGCCTGGTCCACTCCTGGTCGCGGTGGCCGGGCAGGGTGCGGCCCTGGCTGGCCCAGAGGGAGAGCACGTCCCGGTAGATGGGCGGGTCGGCGGGGACGGGGGGCTTCACCTGCGCCTGTCCCTGTCCCTGCCCCTGCGCCGGTACGGGGACCGGGACGGGCACGGGGGTCGGCGCGGGCGCCGGGGCGAGTGCCGACGCCGGGGCGGGAGCCGGGGCCGGGGTCGGTGCCGGCTCCGTCGACGGCGACCGAGGAACCGATTCTTCACCGCGCGGTTCGGCCTGCCGGTGCCGACCGTAACCGCTGGGAGTGGTGTACAGCGTGGTCATGCCCGGACCAACGCGCCCCAGCGGCCGGGGTCACCGCCGAGCGGATTCGAGCGGAAGTTCGCCCAGTACCCGGTGCACGACTCTGGCCCCCCGAACGAGAACTGACGTACCGTCAGATCCCACTCGCCGCTCAGGAGGTCAGCCGTGGACGACGACCGGCCCGTCGCGCTCGACGAATACCCCGTGCACCAGGCACCGCTCTCGATGAAGCACCACGTCAGCGGCGACCGAAACGCCTACGACCGGTGCATCTTCCACGTCTTCGACCACGCCGGCCGGGCCCTGCTCATCGCCGGTCTCGGCGTCTACCCCAACACCGGGGTCGTCGACGCCTACGCCACCCTGCGCACCGGTGACCGGTTGCACGCCGTCCGCGCCTCCGACGCCCTCGGCGACGACCGGATGAACCTCTCCGTCGGCCCGCTGACCATCACCGTCGACGAACCCCTCCGACGCCTCTCCCTGCACTGCGCGGCCGACCCCGACGACCCGGACGGGCTCTCCTTCGACCTCACCTGGACCGGCGACTTCCCCGCCGTCTGGGAGCCCCACCACATCCAGCGCCACGGCGGCCGACTCACCCTGGAAGGCCGCCGCTTCGTCCAGGCCGGACACTGCGCGGGCACCATCAGGGCAGGCGGCGAGGAGTTCACCGTCACGGCGGGGGAGTGGACCGGCACCCGCGACCGCAGCTGGGGCGTCCGGCCCCTCCCCGGCGAGGAACCCGGCCGCGCCGCGGAGTTCCGCCCCGAGGGCTTCCACTGGCTCTGGATCCCGATGCGCTTCGAGGACCGCTTCCTCATGGTCATCGCCCAGGAGGACGCCGACGGCTACCGCACCCTCAACGAGGCCCTGCTCGTGCGGAACGGCCACCGCGACACCCAGCTCGGCTGGCCCCGTACCGAGATCACGTACCGCCCCGGCACCCGCCACCCCGAGCGGGCCACCGTCCACCTCACCGACCCGGCCGGAAAACCCCTGGAGATCGGCGTCGAGATCCTCGCCTCCTCCCCGCTCGCCGTCGGCGCCGGCTACCCGCCCGCCACCGACTGGCAGCACGGGACCTGGCAGGGCCGCGGCTGGACCGACCGCAGCGTCTACGACCTCTCCGACCCCGCCGCCCACCCCATGGCCGCCTACGGCGTCACCGACCACGCCGCCCGCTTCACCCTCGACGGCCGCACCGGCCACGGCATCTTCGAGCACGGGTCCTTCGGCCGCCACGACCCCAGCGGCCTCACCGCTTAGCTCACGAGAACGCCAGACGCAGGACCGGCGAGGTGAACCGAGCCCCCGAAAAAGAAGGAGCGCCCCTTGGCCACCGCCCCGCGCCCCCGTACCACTACCCGCGACCCCGAGGAACTCGGCCGGCGGCTCACCGCCTGGCTGGACCGGCACCTGCCCGGCGCCGGGGTCACCGGCCTCGCCGTCCCCGGCTCCAACGGCATGTCCAGCGAGACCCTGCTCTTCGACCTCGACCACCCGGACGCCCCCGTGCGCGGCTGCGCCCTGCGGCTCGCCGCCGACCCCGCCGCGTACACCGTCTTCCCCGTCTACGACATGGCGCGCCAGCACCGGGTGATGCGCCTCGTCGGCGAGCACACCGACGTCCCCGTGCCGCGCGTGCTCTGGCTGGAGGAGGACCCGGAACCGCTCGGCGCCCCCTTCTTCGTGATGGCCCGCGCCGAGGGCCGCGTCCCGCCGGACGTCATGCCCTACACGTACGAGGGGAACTGGCTGCACGCCGCCACGGATGCCGAACGCGACCGCCTGGAGGCCGAGTCCGTCTCCGTACTGGCCAGGCTGCACGACCAGTTCCCCGCGAAGGAGGCCGAGTTCCTGCTGCCCGAAGGCGCCGGGAGCCCCCTGCGCCGGCACGTCGACGCCCAACGCGCCTACTACGCGTGGGTCGTGGAGGGGCTCGCGCCCTCACCGCTCATCGAGTCGGCCTTCGACCGGCTCGAGGAACTCTGGCCGGCCGACGAGGGGCCCGCCGTCCTCGGCTGGGGCGACGCGCGCATCGGGAACATCGTCTACGACGGGTTCACCCCCGCCGCCGTCCTCGACTGGGAGATGGCGGCGTACGTCCCCCGCGAGGTCGACCTCGGCTGGACCGTCTATCTGCACCGCTTCTTCCAGGACCTGACCGTCGGCTTCGGCCAGCCGGGGCTGCCCGACTTCCTGCGGCGCGACGCGGTCGAGCGGCGGTACGCGGAACTGACCGGCCACACCCCGCGCGACATGGAGTTCCACACGCTCTACGCGGCGCTGCGGCACGCGATCGTGATGCTCAGGATCGCGTACCGCCAGGCCCACTTCGGCGAGGTCGAGGTGCCCGGTGACCCCGACGGCCTGATCCTGCACCACGCCACGCTCGCGGCGATGGTGCGGGGAAGCTACTGGTAGCCGGCCGGCTCAGGCCGCGCGCCGCATCTGCGGCACCCGGATCGGACGCGAGCCCGGACCGCCGACGTGCGAGAAGGGCTGCGTGCGCCAGTCGAGTCCCTGGGGGAGCGTCAGGAGCAGTGCGGTGTCCTGCTCCTGGACCCCCAGCACGTCGTCGGCGGGGCGGGCCTCGGCGGCCGGGAGGCCCGTGCCCGGGCAGACCGTCAGGACGAAGGGGTTCCACGGCGACGGGCAGAGCGCGTGCTCCGGCAGCGCGTCCTCGTCCGCGAGCAGCGCGATGGGCTGCACGCACTCCGGGCAGACGACCCGGAACATCTCAAAGGTGTCGTACGCGTCGAGCTCGTCGGACGTGTCGACCGATTCAACAGGCTCCTGCATTGGGAATCTCCCCCTTGGCTGGGTCGGCCGGATCTGTACGGCCCCGACCACAGCAAGCACTTCCCATGCGGAACTCCGCATAACCGTGAGGCGGCACCCCGGGCCGGGCGCAAACCTGTGGCGTTCGTCACATGCCTGTCGCAGGTGCCCCGTGACAGCCCATAGCGCCCCATACGGGCCGCCCCCGACTGTGCCCCCGACCCCGCGGAGCAATAGGGTCACCGCATGGAGGAGCTGGATCGTCAGATCGTGGAGTTGCTCGTCAAGGACGGGCGCATGAGCTACACCGACCTGGGCAAGGCCACGGGCCTGTCCACGTCGGCGGTGCATCAGCGCGTCCGCCGGCTGGAGCAGCGCGGGGTCATCCGCGGCTACGCCGCCGTCGTCGACCCGGAGGCCGTGGGCCTGCCGCTCACCGCGTTCATCTCGGTCAAACCCTTCGACCCCAGCGCCCCCGACGACACCCCCGACCGGCTCGCCGACATCCCGGAGATCGAGGCCTGCCACAGCGTCGCGGGCGACGAGAACTACATCCTCAAGGTCCGCGTCGCCACCCCGCTGGAGCTGGAGCACCTGCTCAGCCGCATCCGCTCCCAGGCCGGGGTCTCCAGCCGCACGACCGTCGTCCTGTCCACCCCGTACGAGGCCAGACCGCCCCGCATCTGACGCACCCGGCCGCCGGGCCCCGGCGCCCGGGGGCCGACGCGCCATCAAGGGGACCTGCCGGACAAACCACATCCCGGCAGGTCCTAGCCTGGTGCCATGAGTGAGTCCATGCCTCCTGCGTCTCCCGGCGACCACCGCACCGTGCTGCTGCGCGGTGGAGAAGTGCACAGCCCCGCCGACCCCTTCGCCACCGCCATGGTGGTGGAGCGCGGTCACGTCGCCTGGGTGGGCTCGGAGGGGGCGGCCGACGCCTTCGCGTCCGGCGTGGACGAGGTCGTCGACCTGGAGGGCGCGCTCGTCACCCCGGCGTTCGTCGACGCGCACGTGCACACCACCGCCACCGGCTTCGCCCTCACGGGGCTCGACCTGTCCTCCGCCGCCTCGCTCGCCGAGGCCGCGGGACTGATCAGGGCGCACGCCGCCGCCCGCCCCGAGGACCGCATCCTCATCGGCCACGGCTGGGACGCCTCCCGCTGGCCCGAGCGCCGCCCGCTCACCCGCGCCGAGCTCGACGAGCTCACCGGCGGCCGCCCGCTCTACCTGACCCGGATCGACGTCCACTCGGCCGTCGTCACGACCGCCCTCCTCGACCTCGTGCCCGGCATCCGGGACCTGGACGGCTTCCACGACGGGCAGCGGCCGCTCACCGGCGACGCCCACCACGCCGTGCGCGCGGCCGCCTTCGCCGCCGTCTCCCCGCTCCAGCGCACCGAGGCGCAGCGCGCCGCCCGGCTGCGGGCCGCCTCCCTCGGCATCGGCACCCTGCACGAGTGCGGCGGTCCGCAGATCTCCTCCGAGGAGGACTTCACCGGACTCCTGGACCTCGCGCGCGAGGAGGCCGGGCCCCGGGTCGTGGGCTACTGGGCCGACCTCGACGTCGAGCGGGCGAGGGCCCTGGGCGCCCTCGGCGCGGCCGGCGACCTGTTCGCCGACGGCTCCCTCGGCTCCCACACGGCCTGCCTCCACGAGCCGTACGCCGACCACGCCGGGCACAGCGGCTCGGCCCACCTGGACGCGGCCACCATCGCCCTGCACGTCGTCGCCTGCACCGAGGCGGGCCTCCAGGCCGGTTTCCACGCCATCGGGGACGCGGCGGTGACCGCGGTCGTCGAGGGCGTCAGGGCCGCCGCCGAGAAGCTCGGTCTGGCCCGCATCCGGGCCGCCCGGCACCGCGTCGAGCACGTCGAGATGCTCACCCCCGAGACGATCGCCGCCTTCGCCGAGCTGGGACTCACCGCCTCCGTCCAGCCCGCCTTCGACGCCCTCTGGGGCGGCGAGGAGGGCATGTACGCCGACCGGCTGGGCGCCGAGCGGGCCCGCACCCTCAACCCGTACGCCGCGCTGCTGCGCGCCGGGGTGCCGCTGACCTTCGGTTCCGACAGTCCGGTCACCCCGCTCGATCCGTGGGGCACCGTCCGGGCCGCCGCCTTCCACCGGACCCCCGAGCACCGGATCTCCGCCCGGGCCGCCTTCACCGCCCACACCCGGGGCGGCTGGCGGGCCGTGGGCCGGGACGACGCGGGGACGCTGGTCCCCGGCGCCCCCGCCGACTACGCGGTCTGGCGCACCGAGGAGCTCGTCGTCCAGGCACCCGACGACCGGGTCGCCCGCTGGTCCACCGACCCGCGCTCCGGAACGCCCGGTCTGCCCGATCTGTCGCCCGGTGTCGATCTTCCCGTCTGCCTGCGGACGGTGGTGTACGGGCAGACGGTGTTCGTACGGCCGAACGACTGATACAGGGATATTTCGGACCCTGACCACCGTCCCGCACGCCTGTCCCCGACCTGCGGATTCTCCCCTCCGGCCTGGCCTTTTGGAGAGTCTCCGCAGGTCAAGTCGGTGTTGACAGTCGCCCGCCGGGGGCGGGTAGGTTCACCGCGTCCACCACAGGACGTCCGACCGGACCGCCCCCACGCCGTGCCCGAACGCCGCCCGCGCCTCGGCCGCGAGGGAAGGCTTCCCCGGCGGAAGGTGCGACCCGGGTGGGGCCCGGACGTTCAGTAGACAACGGCTCTCGGTCGACCCGCAGCCAGCGGATCCCAGGTCGGACCGAAGGACGCCGGGCCCCGCACCGCACGTCACCCGCCCCTGTGGCCCCTTCCGTCCGGTCTGTCACCCGCACCACTCGACCCGCCGCGCCGGAGCACGCCGGGGACCTCGCTATGGTGGGGTCCTGCGTATGTATCCGAAGGGGCAGTAGTGAACGACGGTGGCCAGAGGCGTTACGGCCCGCTCGGCAAGGCCTTGGTGATCATTCCGACCTACAACGAGGCGGAGAACATCAAGCCGATCGTGGCGCGGGTGCGGGAAGCCGTGCCCGAGGCGCACATTCTCGTCGCGGACGACAACAGCCCCGACGGCACGGGAAAGTTCGCGGACGAGATCGCGTCCGAGGACGACCACGTGCACGTCCTGCACCGCAAGGGCAAGGAGGGGCTCGGCGCCGCCTACCTCGCCGGCTTCCGGTGGGGCATCGAGCAGGGCTACGGCGTCCTCGTCGAGATGGACGCCGACGGCTCCCACCAGCCCGAGGAGCTCCCGCGGCTGCTCACCGCCCTCAAGGGCGCGGACCTGGTCCTCGGCTCCCGCTGGGTGCCGGGCGGCCGGATCGTGAACTGGCCGAAGTCCCGCGAGTTCATCTCCCGGGGCGGCAGCCTCTACTCGCGCGTGATGCTCGACGTGCCGATCCGCGACGTCACCGGCGGCTACCGGGCCTTCCGCAAGGAGACCCTGGAGGGCCTGGGCCTGGAGGACGTGGCCTCGGCGGGCTACTGCTTCCAGGTCGACCTGGCCCGCCGCGCGGTCGCCGCGGGCTTCCACGTGGTCGAGGTCCCGATCACCTTCGTGGAGCGCGAGGTCGGCGACTCGAAGATGAGCCGCAACATCGTCGTCGAGGCGCTGTGGCGGGTCACCGGCTGGGGCCTGACGGCGCGTGCGGAGAAGGTCGGCAAGCTGCTCGGCCGCAAGCCCTCCTGACGTCCGTACGGCTCCTTCCGCACTGATCCTTCCTTTACGACGTTCCGGCGGGGCGCCAGGCACACTGGGGTCCATGACGACCGGCGCACCGCCTCCCCTCGCCCCCAAGCGCTCACGCGCGCGTACGTTCCTTCCGCTCGGCGTCGCCGCCTGGCTGGTCCTGGAGATCTGGCTGCTCACGGTGGTGGCGGACGTGGCGGGCGGACTGACCGTCCTCGCCCTGCTCGTCGGCGGTGCCGTGCTCGGCGCCGCCGTCGTGAAGCGGGCGGGCCGCCGCGCCTTCCGCAACCTCACCTCGACCTTCCAGCAGGCCCAGGCGGCCGCGCGGACCGGCGTGGCGCCCTCGCCCGACGACCGGGCCGGCGCGGACGACCGCAACGGCTTCCTGATGCTCGGCGGCCTGTTCCTGATGATCCCCGGCCTGCTCTCGGACGCGGCCGGTCTGCTCCTGCTGATCCCGCAGGTCCGCTCGTTCCTCGGACGGTACGCGGAGAAGGCCGTCGAGCGCCGGATGGACGCCGCATCCCCCGGCAGCCTCCAGGACGCCTTCCAGCAGGCCCGTATCCACCGGCCGGACGGGAAGGTGGTCCAGGGTGAGGTCATCCGCGAGGACGCGCCCCAGGGCCCCCGTCGGCCCGAGGGACCCCGTCCGCCGCTGACGTCCTGATCGCACGCCCGTGCCCCGCCTCCTCCGGGAGCGGGGCACGGGAACGCCGCGGGGCCCGGTACACGATGTGTACCGGGCCCCGCGGCGTAGTGCTGTTGCGGCGGTCCGCTAGGCGGACTTGCGGCTGTCGCGCGGATGCACGGCGATGTTCATGGCGCCGGAGCGCAGGACGGCCAGCCTCTCGGCGAGGACCTCCTCCAGCTCCTCGCGGGTGCGGCGCTCCATGAGCATGTCCCAGTGCGTACGCGCAGGCTTGCCCTTCTTCTCCTCAGGTCCGTCCCCGTCCACCAGGAGTGCCTGGATTCCGCAGACCTTGCACTCCCACTCCGGCGGAATCTCCGCCTCGACCGAGAAGGGCATCTCAAAACGATGTCCCTTCTCGCATGCGTACTCCACCGCCTGGCGCGGGGCCAGATCGATGCCGCGGTCGGTCTCGTAGCTCGTCACCACGAGGCGCGTGCCGCGAAGAGCTCGCTCACTCATGAATCGTGCCTCCCGGGCTTGTCGCCCACAGGACAGGTGTCGCTGTCGTCGTTATCCGGTCAACGTCCGGTCGGCGGTAAAGATTCCCGTGCCGGGTCATGCGTCGCCCGTCGTGCCGCCCCTTGTTGTACCCACCAGTGCCCGTTTTGTCACATCTGACGGCAGATGTGACCCGGTGTCTTCACCAAAGCAGCACGCAGTAACGGTCCGCCTGGCAGGCCAAACGCGTACACTACCGCCCTTTCATCGCCACGTCTAAATACGCTCGGGTATCGGGTTCCCCGCGGCCTCCACCGCACGCCGGACCGGGACCCGGGCGAGCAGCGCGAAGCCGACGGCGAAGAAGATCACCAGGGAGATGATGGCATCCCGATAGCTTCCGGTCAGCTGATACGCGAGACCGAACACGAGCGGACCCAGCCAACTGAGCCCCCGGTCGCTCATCTCGTACGCCGAGAAGTACTCCGCCTCCTTGCCGCGCGGCACCAGATGCGAGAACAGCGAACGCGACAGGGCCTGGCTGCCGCCCAGGACCAGACCGATCGCGGCCGCCAGGCAGTAGAAGAACACCGGCGAGCCGGCCGGCAGGAAGTACCCCGCCGCCAGGATCAGCGTCCAGACCGCCAGCGAGCCCAGAATCGTCCGCTTGGCGCCGTACGACCGGGCGAGTCGCCCCATCCCGAGGGCGCCCGCCACCGCCAGCACCTGGACGAGCAGGACCGCCGTGATGAGCGTCGTCTGGTCGAGGCCCAGCTCCTCCGAGCCGTAGATCGAGGCCTGCGAGATCACCGTCTGCACGCCGTCGTTGTAGACGAGGTACGCGAGGAGGAAGGAGAGCGTCAGCGGATGCCGGCGCATGTCCCTCAGCGTGGCCCGCAGCTGGCCCCAGCCGCTGCCGACCGCGCCCTCGCCGGACCGCTCGGCCCCCTCCGGGCGGACCCGCCGGTCCCGCAGCCGGCGCAGCGGCACCAGCGTGAAGGCGCCCCACCACAGACCGGCCGAGGCCAGACAGACGCGGACCGCCTCGCCCTCCGTGAGGCCGAAGGAGTCGTGCCCCGAGTAGAGGACCAGGTTCAGGACGAGGACCAGCGCGCCGGACGTGTAGCCGAAGGCCCAGCCGCGCGAGGAGACCGCGTCCCGCTCGTCCGGCTCCGCGATCTGCGGCAGATAGGCGTTGTAGAGCACCATCGAGACCGACAGCGAGGCGTTCGCCACGATCAGCAGGAACGCGCCGAGGAGGTAGCGCTCGCCCGCCAGGAAGAACATCCCGGCCGTGGCCGTCGCTCCCAGATAGGCCGATGCCGCGAGCAGCGGCTTCTTCCGGCCCGTCCGGTCCGCCACCGCGCCCACCAGCGGCATCACCAGGACCGCGACCACGATCGAGGTGGACACGGCGTACGCGAAGAGCGAGCCGGCCCGCACCGGGACGCCCAGCGGGTGCACGAACCCCTCGGCGTCGGCCGCCGCCCGGGCCACCGAGGTCAGGTACGGCCCGAGGAAGACGGTGAGCACGCTCGTCGAGTAGACCGAGCACGCGAAGTCGTAGAAGTACCAGCCCCGCTGCTCGCGCCGCCGCTCGGCGGGACCGGCGGCGTGCTCCTCCGGCTCGATGGTGTCAGCGGTCACGGCCGCGCCCTCCTCGTTCGTCCCCGTGGCCGGGACGCGGCTCAGATCCACGCTCCCCGATCGGTGAGCACGCCGCGCAGCGTCTCCAGGTGATCGGTCATGATGCCATCGACTCCCAGGTCGAGGAGAGAGTTCATCCGGGCGGGATCGTTCACCGTCCACACGTGGACCTGGAGCCCGCGCGCGTGCGCCTCCCGCACGAAGCGGCGGTCGACCACCGGGACCCCGGCCTGGCGCTCCGGGACCTGCGCCGCAACCGCCCCGGCCCGCACCGCCGCCGGGATCCCCCAGGAGCGCAGCCGCAGCCCGACCACCCCGCGCACCCCGTACGAGGTGGCGAGCTGCGGACCGGCCATCCGCTGGGCCCGCGCCACCCGGGACTCGGTGAAGGAGCCCACGCAGACCCGGTCCCAGGCCCTCTTCTTGCGGATCAGGTCGATCAGCGGATAGAGGGCCGACTCCGCCTTGAGGTCCACGTTCCAGCGGGCCTCGGGGAACTCCTCCAGGAGGTCGGCGAAGAGCGGCAGCGGCTCCTTGCCGGCCACGCGGGCCTCCCGCACCGCCGCCCACGGCAGGTCGCGGATCCGGCCCGAGGCGTCCGTCATCCGGTCGAGGGTCGCGTCGTGGAACGCGACGAGCACCCCGTCGGACGTCGTGTGCACATCGGTCTCGAAGTAGCGGTAGCCCGCCGCGGCGGCCTGGCGGAAGGCGGCCGCGGTGTTCTCCAGGCCGTTCGCCGTGCCGCCGCGATGGGCGAACGCGAGGGGGGAGGGGTGGTCGAGATAGGGGTGGCGTACGCGAGTCACGGCCGCAGTATGGCGCCTTCCGGTGTCCCGGCGGCGACCGAGGAGGGGACGGAGCCCGGCTCGGGGGTGAGCACGGCGCTGCCGGAGGCGGGCTCGGGGACGGGTGTCGCGAGACCGGAGACGGGCCCGGGGGTGGGCGTCGCGAGACCGGGGGCGGTCTCGGAGGCGGGTGCCGCGCTGTCGGAGTCCGGCTCCGGGAGGGCGAACCAGCGCAGGAAGAACTGGGCGAGCGGGCCGATCGCGAGCGCGTACAGGACCGTGCCGACGCCGACCGAACCGCCGAGCAGGAAGCCGGTGGCGACCACCACGACCTCGATCGCCGTCCGCACCAGCCGGATGGACCGGCCGGTGAGCCGGTGCAGACCGGTCATCAGGCCGTCGCGCGGGCCGGGCCCGAACCGCGCCGCGATGTACAGACCGGTGGCGACGCCGTTGAGGACGATGCCGAGCACGAGCAGCGGCACCTGCCCGACCAGGCCGTGGACGTCCGGGACCAGGGCCAGGGTGCCGTCCATCGCCAGACCGATCACGAACACGTTGGAGACCGTGCCGAGCCCGGGCCGCTGCCGGATCGGGAGCCACAGCAGCAGCACCATCGCGCCGACGACGATCGACACCACGCCGATGGACAGCCCGGTCTTCTCGGCGAGGCCCTGGTGCAGGACGTTCCAGGGCTCCAGGCCGAGCCCGCTGCGCACGAGCAGCGCCGAGCTGGCCCCGTACAGCGTCAGTCCGACGTACAGCTGGACGAGCCGACGGGCGAGGTGCCGGCCGTGGAGGCCGGAGGCGATGGACAAGGAACTGCCCCCCAAGGTGGTGGTAGTGGACTGACTCATGACACTCTGTGGCGGGGGATCGGATCTCGCCCATGGCCAATTCGAGGAAGGTGGACTGATTTCCATGGCTCAGTGGACTTCGGCGGTGGGACCGGCCCAGCTCGCCCGGCAGCTCCAGGCACAGCAGCCCCGGCCCGCCGGCCCCGGCACCCGCAAGCCGCCCGCCTACCGCGCCCTGGCCGACGGCATCCGGCTGCTCGTCCTGGAGGGCCGCGTCCCGGTCGCCGCCCGTCTGCCCGCCGAGCGGGAACTCGCCCTCGCGCTCACCGTCAGCCGCACCACGGTCGCCGCGGCCTACGAGGCGCTGCGCACCGAAGGCTTCCTGGAGTCGCGGCGCGGCGCCGGCAGCTGGACCGCCGTGCCCGCCGGGAACCCGCTGCCCGCGCGCGGCCTCGAACCGCTGCCCCCCGAGTCCCTCGGCTCGATGATCGACCTCGGCTGCGCGGCGCTGCCCGCGCCCGAGCCCTGGCTCACCCGGGGCGTCCAGGGCGCCTTGGAGGAGCTGCCGCCCTACGCCCACACGCACGGGGACTACCCGGCCGGGCTGCCCGCGCTGCGGCAGATGCTCGCCGACCGGTACACCGCGCGCGGGATCCCCACCATGCCCGAGCAGATCATGGTCACGACCGGCGCCATGGGCGCCATCGACGCCATCTGCCACCTCTTCGCCGGGCGGGGCGAGCGGATCGCCGTCGAGTCGCCCTCGTACGCCAACATCCTCCAGCTGATGCGCTCGGCCGGCGCCCGGCTGGTGCCCGTCGCCATGGCCGAGGGCCTCGGCAGCTGGGACCTGGGCCGCTGGCGGCAGGTGCTGCGGGACGCGGCACCCCGTCTCGCGTACGTCGTCGCCGACTTCCACAACCCGACCGGCGCGCTCGCCGACGAGGACCAGCGGCGGCAGCTCGTCGAGGCGGCCCGCTCGGCCGGCACGGTCCTCGTCGTCGACGAGACCATGGCCGAGCTGCACCTGGACGAGGACCTGGAGATGCCCCGGCCGGTCTGCGCCTTCGACCCGGCGGGCGCCACCGTCCTCACGGTCGGCTCGGCCAGCAAGGCCTTCTGGGCGGGCATGCGCATCGGCTGGGTCCGGGCCGCCCCCGACGTCATCCGTTCCCTGGTGGCCGCGCGGGCGTACGCCGACCTCGGCACCCCCGTCCTGGAGCAGCTCGGCGTGAACTGGCTCATGCGGACGGGCGGTTGGGAGGAGGCTGTGAGCCTGCGCCGCGAGCAGGCCAGGGAGAACCGGGACGCGCTCGTCGCCGCCGTCCGCCGGGAGCTCCCGGAGTGGGAGTTCGCGGTCCCGCGCGGCGGTCTGACCCTCTGGGTCCGCACCGGTGGCCTGTCCGGCTCCCGGCTCGCCGAGGCGGGGGAGCGGGTCGGCGTCCGTGTGCCCTCCGGCCCCCGCTTCGGTGTCGACGGCGCCTTCGAGGGTTTCGTCCGGCTGCCCTTCACGGTCGGCGGCCCGGTCGCCGACGAGGCGGCCGCCCGGCTGGCCGCCGCGGCCCGCCTGGTCGAGTCCGGCGCGGGCAGCGGGGGAGCGGAGCCGCCGAGGTCGTTCGTGGCGTAGCGGTCCCACAGGGACGGCAGGAGGGCCCCACGCGCGCGTGGGGCCCTCCTGCCGTCGTGGTCCGTCCTTCTCAGCCCTCCGCCGGGACGGGCGTGTGGAACGGGGCCGGGCCGGAGTCCGGTTCGGCGCGGGGCGCCGGCGCCGGTTCGGGGGCCGAGGCGGGGACCGTCTCGACCGCGGAGGCCGAGATCGTCACCGTGTCCTGAGAGGTGATCACGGCCGGGGCCGGGGTCTTGACGGTGACCGTGTCCTGAGTCGTGACCGGGGCGGGGGTCTTGACGGTGACCGTGTCCTGGGACGTGACCGGGGCCGGGGGCTTGACCGTGACCACGGGCGGGTGCGCGGGCGCGGCCGGGGCCGTGATCGCGCGGCGCTCCGGGAGCAGGTCCAGGACCGCCTGCCGGTGCGCCTCGCTCGTCGCGTCGTCGTACGGGTCGGGCGTCGCCGGCACCTGGAGCCGCAGGACCGGACCGGCGCCCAGGCGCGCGTAGCCACGGCCCGCCGGGACCTCGGGCGTCGGCGTGGTGTGCGGCCGGGCGCCGAGGACGGCCGCGATCTGCTCCGGGGCGGCGGGGCCGAGGACGATCCGGGCCCGGGTGTGGGTCCGTACCGCCTCGCTCAGCGTCTCCGTGCTGTCGAACTGCTCGGCCACCACCACCGTGACCTGCGCCGTGCGCCCGTGCCGCAGCGGCACCTGGAGCAGCTCCTGCGGGTCGGGGCGGCCGTCGGCGGCGGCCAGGTGGCCCAGGACGCTCGGCCGGTCGAGCAGGATCCACAGCGGACGGCGGGTGTCCTCGGGCGCGGGCTGTCCGGCCTGCCGGGCCCGGTTCGCGGCGATCAGCCGCCGCTCCGTCTCGTGCGCCGCCCACTCCAGGGTGGCGAGGGCGCCGGAGAGCCCGCACTCGACCGCGAGGACGCCGGCGCGGCCGGTCAGGCAGGCGTACTCGCCGGTGCCGCCGCCCTCGACGATCAGCACGTCCCCGTGGGGGAGGGCCTGGAGCGCGATCGAGCGCAGCAGGGAGGTGGTGCCGCTGCCGGGCTGTCCGACGGCGAGCAGGTGCGGCTCGGTGGAGCGGGGGCCGGTGCGCCAGACGACGGCCGGCGCGTCCTCCGTGCCGTCCGCCGAGACGACCGGCACGGTCCGCTGCACGGCGTCGGCGTCGGTGAACCCGAGGACGGTCTCGCCCGGCACCGTGACGAAGCGCTGGGCGGCGATGGTGGTGGGCAGGGCGGGCAGCACGCTCATGACGAGCCGGTTGCCCTCCTCGTCCCAGTCGAAGCGGTACTCGCGGCCGCGCCCCGACTTGGCGTGCAGCAGCTGCTCGATGCGGGCGCGGGCGGCCGGTTCGCCGTCGGTGAAGTACGGGGGGTACGCGATCTTCAGCCGGGTCGGCCGCCCGTCCTCGTCGAAGGCGTACTCCCCGAAGGCGCTGCTCCACTCGCCGCCGTGGGCGAAGAGCGGTGCGGGGTCCTCCGGCACGGAGAAGTACGGCACGAGCGCCTCGTACAGGCCCTTGAGCCGGGCGATCTCCGTGTCGTCGGGCCCGGTCTTCACGACAGGGCGCTCCCGGCCCAGCCAGGCGGCCACGGCCATGAGCAGGACGAGCGCGAGGAGCGGCCCGTACGGCATGAGGGCGACGACCAGGACGCAGGCCGCGACCAGGAGCAGCGTGGGACCACGCCGCTCCTTGGGGGTCGCGGCCCACTTGGCGCGCGCGGTCGCGGCCAGCTTCCGCAGACCACGGGAGACCGTGATCAGCGGATGGAGCACGTCGGTGGCGCTGTCGGCGGCCGTGCGCGCGATCTCTCGACTGCGAGCGATCTGTGCGCTGCCGCTGCTCAGAATGCGGGGGAGTGGTCGCCGGGCCACGAAGTACTCCTGAATCGGTGGAAGGGACTGAAGGGCGTCAGAACTTGATCCCGCCCAGGAGGCCGGCGAGGCTCTGGCCGCCCGCCGTGATGCTCGGGGCGATGGCGGTGCCCGCGAGGTAGAAGCCGAACAGTGAGCTGACGAGGGCGTGTGAGGCCTTCATGCCGTCCTTCTTGAAGAACAGGAAGCAGATGATGCCGAGCAGGACCACGCCTGAGATGGACAGGATCATTGGTTGTTCTCCTGGTTGAGGGGACAGTCACCATGAGTTCTTCCAGATTCACAGCAAGTATCTATGTGATTAAAGGTGCATTAGGGTGAAAAGCGGCTGATTTCACTTGACCGGCGGACGCCGGACGCCTCGCCAGGTGGCGAAATGCCCGGCGTGCGCTAAGGGCGGATTCCGGGGCGGGACGACGTGATCTTTGCCTCGGGCGGGCGCGGTCATGTCGCCGGACGGGCAGTACCCTGTCGATTCACCCGTACGGCCGCGCTTGCCGTGCACAGGCCGACAACGCAGGAGAGAGGCGGTTCCACCCGATGAGCGAGACTCCGGACCCCGAGGTCGTCGAGCTGGCGTCGAAGGTCTTCGACCTCGCGCGCACGGGTGACGCCGACGCCCTCGCCGCCTACGTCGACGCGGGCGTCCCCGCGAACCTCACCAACGACAAGGGCGACACCCTCGTCATGCTCGCCGCCTACCACGGCCACGCCGCCGCGGTCACCGCCCTCCTGGAGCGCGGCGCCGAGGCCGACCGCCCCAACGACCGCGGCCAGACCCCGCTCGCCGGCGCCGTCTTCAAGGGTGAGGACGCCGTGATCCGCGCCCTCCTCGCTGCCGGCGCCAATCCGGAGGCAGGGACTCCGTCAGCGCTCGACACCGCCCGCATGTTCGGCAAGACCGAACTCCTGGAGCTCTTCGGATCCAGGTGAACGGCGGCTGAACCCCAGGTGGGAGCAGCGTCGTAAATGTGGTCGCGGTGGCGAAATGGGTGGGTCATCATGACGTCGGGCCCGGCAAAACGGGCCACCGACGAGAGGCTGAGGAAGATGGTCACTGGCAGGCGAACGACGACGACGAGCGGCCCCGAATGTTGCCGCACGGCCTAGGCGTACGGGCGACGTACCGCCCGACCCGGCTCCCCCCGGTATCCCCCGGTCGTGTCGACAGCTTGATGTGAGGCGTCTTCCCATGTTCGATCCAGTCATAGCGCCGAGCGGCACCCTGCTCGGCCTGCTGCAGCGGGGCCGCGGCGACGGCACCCTGCACGCGCTCGCCGCGCCACGCGCCGAGGCCCTCGCGGCCCTCAACCACTGCGTTCTCGACGACCCCCGCCACGACTGGCAGGTCGAGAACCGCTCCCTCTACTACGCCCGTCTCTACCTGGACCTCCACGGAGGTCTCGACGAGATCGAGGCGCACCTCCTGGGTGCCGAGGACCACCTCGACACCGAGGAGTCCCGGACCGGGCTCGCGCTCGCCGTCCTCGGGCACCTCGCCTCCTACGGACGCCAGGACGCCCTGCTGCTGCTCCGGCGGTACGCGGCGACCGGCGCGAACTGGGCCTGGGCCCTGGACGAGCTGGCCCTCCGCGACGACGACGCCGGACTCCGCGCGCTCGCCCTGCCCGTACTGGCCCGCTTCCCGGCCGACGCGGACGGCGACGCCGAGCTGGCGCGCACCGTCCGCGACGCCTTCGAGCCCCGCCCCTGGCGGCTGTGGGCCGAGGACCCGCGCGAGGCCGTCGGCGCCCGGGTCAGGGCCGCCCAGGAACAGGGCTCCTTCGACCGCTGGCAGCGCCAGATGCGCCCCGCCGGGCCCCGCCCCGGCTGGAGCGTCCGGGCCGTCCTCGACTGGGCGCAGGAGGGGTACGAGCGCGGAGCCGTCCTCCACGGCCCCGCCGCCCGCTGCCTGACCGCCGTCGCAGGACCCGAGGACCGGCCCGAGCTCCTCGCCGCCGCCCGGCACGGCGCCACGGGAGCCCGCGGCGCCGCCCTGCACCACCTCGCCGAGTCACAGGACCCCGCCGTCCTCGACCTCGTCGAGGCCGCGGCCGACGGCGACTCCCGCGAGGTCGCCGACGCCGCCGTCGCCGCCTACCGGCGGATGTGCGGCGAGGACGCCGTCGCCCGCGCCCGCGCGTGGGTCCGGCGCGCCGACGCCCTCGGGACGGCCGCCGCCGAGGTCCTCGCCTGCCGGGGCACCGCCCAGGACGCCGGCCTCGTCCTCGGCGCCCTGCGCGACACCGTGCGCTCCGAGGGCCCCGACGCCCCCGAGCTCGCCTGCCTCGTCGACGGCGCCGGACGCCTCGGCATCGCCTGCGCGGCACCCGTGCTGCGCCACGTCTACCGCGAGACGACCTCCTCCCGGCTGCGCGGCCACGTGGCCCGCGCCCTCGCCGCCACCGACCCCACCTTCGCGACCGGCTTCGCCGTCGAATGCCTCTGGGACTGCGAGGAGACCACCCGCGAGGTCGCGGCCCAGCACGCCGAGACGGGTGACGTGCGCGTCGCCGAGCGATTGCGCCGCCTCGCCGCCGACCCGGCCGAAGAGGTCGAGGTCCAGGCGGCGGTACGCAACCGGATAGGGCCGGACCTCCAGGTCTGACCCCGGCTCCGGGGCAGCGACAGGTCCGACCAACCCCTCCCGGCCCGACCTCGCGCACCCGAGCCACCCGCCACCCGGCCCCGGGGCGGCGCGGCCTGCGGCGGAGAACCCGCCGACCGTGGCCCCGCCCCGGGGGCCGGGGCGTCTCCGGCCCGGCCCTCCCCGGGCCGGCCCCGGCCCCGGGCTTCGACTCCGGTGCCGGGCCCCGGCACACGCCCCCGGGGGAAACGCTCATGGGACGTTCCCTCCCCGTCCAGATCCACGTCGGCGGGGGCACGCCGAGCACGACGACAACACCCGTATGCGTGTCGTCATCGTCACCGAATCCTTCCCTCCCGACGTCAACGGTGTGGCGCACTGCGCCCTGCAGACCGCGCGCCACCTCGTCCGGCGGGGTCACATCCCGCTCGTCATCGCCCCCGCCGTCGCCGACCCGGCCGCGGACGCCGACGCCCCCTGCGCCGTCGTCCGGGTGCCCTCCCTCCCCCTGCCCGGCTATCCGCAGGTACGCGTCGCCCTGCCCAGCCGCCGGGTCGCCGCCGCCATCGCCGCCCACCGCGCCGACCTCGTCCACCTCGCCGGGCCGTTCGTCCTCGGCGTGCGGGGGATGACCGCCGCCGCCCGGCTCGGCATACCCGCCGTCGCCGTCTACCAGACCGACCTCGCCGGCTACGCGCGCACGTACGTCGGGACCGGCGAGGGCGCCGCCTGGCGCCGCCTCCGCGCCGTGCACGGCGCCGCCGACCGGACCCTCGCCCCCTCCTCGGCCGCGGTGCGCGACCTGGAGGCCCACGGCATCGGCCGCGTCCGGCTCTGGGGACGCGGAGTGGACACCGCCCGCTTCCGCCCCGAACTGCGCGACACCGCCCTGCGCCGGGAGCTCGCCCCCGACGGGGAGCTCCTCGTCGGCTACGTGGGCCGCCTGGCGCCCGAGAAGCGGGTGGACCTGCTCGCCGGAGCCTGCGCGCTCCCCGGAGTCCGGGTCGTGGTCGTCGGGGACGGGCCGAGCGGGCCCGCCCTGCGCGTCGCCCTGCCGGGCGCCCGGTTCCTGGGCCGCCGCACCGGCGCCGACCTCGCCCGGATCTTCGCCTCGCTCGACGTGTTCGCCCACACCGGCCCGTACGAGACGTTCTGCCAGACCGTCCAGGAGGCCATGGCGAGCGGGGTCCCCGTCGTCGCCCCGGCCGCCGGCGGGCCCCTGGACCTGGTCGACCACGGTCGCACGGGGCTGCTCGTCCCGCCGGGCGACCCGGACGCGCTGCGCGAGGCCGTCGCCGCGCTGGCCGCCGCCCCCGGGACGCGCGCCGCCCTCGGCCTGGCCGGACGGGCCGCCGTCGCGGGACGCACCTGGGAGGCCCTCGGCGACGAACTGATCGGCCACTACCTGGAGGTGCTGCGCGAGCGGACGGCGGTGGCGGCATGAGCGGCGTCCGTACGGGAGACGGCACCGGGCTCCGGATCGTGCGGCTCGCGAACTTCGTGACCCCCACCTCGGGCGGCCTGCGCACCGCCCTCGACCAGCTCGGCCGCGGCTACCTGGCCGCCGGTCACGAGCCCGTCCT
This sequence comes from Streptomyces sp. TLI_105, assembly GCF_900105415.1. Classification (GTDB taxonomy): domain Bacteria; phylum Actinomycetota; class Actinomycetes; order Streptomycetales; family Streptomycetaceae; genus Streptomyces. The sequence goes on from NZ_FNSM01000001.1 coordinate 6,846,458, forward strand.
CGTCGTCCCCGGCGAGGTCGCGAGCGACCGCCGCACCGAGCAGGGCCGGGTCGTCACGCTCCCCGGCCCCGTGCTGCCCGGCACCGGCGGCTACCGGGTCCTCGCCGACCGGCGCCGGGTCCGCCGGCTCCTCGACGGACTCGCCCCCGACCGGATCGAGGTCTCGGACCGCACCACACTGCGGTGGACGGGGGAGTGGGCGCGACGCGCGCGCGTGCCGTCGGTCATGGTCTCCCACGAGACCGCGGACGGGGTGCTGCGCACCTGGGGCGTGCCGCCCGCGCTCGCGGCCGGCGCGGCGGACCGGCTCAACCGCCGCACCGCGTGGGCCTTCGCGCGGATCGTGTGCACGACGGAGTGGGCGGAGCGCGAGTTCGTACGGATCGGGGCCCGCAACGTCGTACGGGCCCCGCTCGGCGTGGACCTGGACCGCTGCCGGCCCGGCCGCCGCGGTGCCGTGCCGCGCGCCCGGTACGCCGACGGGGAGCGGGTGCTGCTCCTGCTGTGCTCGCGCCTCTCGGTCGAGAAACGGCCGGGCACGGCCCTGGACGCCCTGGAGGAGCTGCGGGCCTCGGGGATCGCGGCGGCGCTCGTGGTCGCGGGAGACGGGCCGCTGAGGGGCGCCCTGGAGCGGCGGGCGCGCGAGCGGCGGCTGCCGGTGCGGTTCCTCGGGCACGTGGCCGACCGGGAGGCCCTGGCGGACCTCCAGGCGGCCGCCGACGTGTGCCTGGCGCCGGGGCCCGCGGAGACGTTCGGCCTCTCCGCCCTGGAGGCCCTGGCCTGCGGGACCCCCGTCGTGGTCAGCGCCTCCTCCGCCCTGCCCGAGGTCGTCGGCACGGCGGGGGCGTCCGCCGCCAACACGCCGGGCGCCTTCGCCGACGGGGTACGGAGCCTTCTCACGGTCCCGGAGGGCGTCCGCCGCCGGGCCGCACGCGCGCGTGCGGAGCTCTTCTCCTGGGACCGCGCCGTCACCGCCTTCCTCCACGCCCACGACGCCCTCCCGACGGTCCGGCCGCACCTCCCCGAGGAGGCCCGCCGATGACAGGAGAGAGGGCGGTGGCCGGGACGGTCACGAAAGCCGCCGCGTCCGTTCCGGAGCCCGCGCCCGGGGTCCCGGCCGCGCGGGGCGGCGACACCGCCCCGCGCGGAACCGCCGACTCCCTCCGGTTCGCCGTGGTCGGGGACTCGTTCAGCGAGGGCGTCGGGGACCGGGTCGGCGGCTCCTGGCGGGGGTGGGCGGCGCTGCTCGCCGAGGGACTCACGGACGGGGGACGGGGGACGGCCTTCCTGAACCTCGCCGTCAGCGGGGCGCTCAGCGCGGACGTCGCCGACGAACAGGCACCCCGCGCGCTCGCGTTCCGGCCGCACCTCGCCTCCGTCGTCGTCGGCGTGAACGACACCCTGCGCCACACCTTCGACATCGCGCTCCTCGCCCGCCACCTGGACCGGGTCTGCGCCGACCTCGACGCCCTCGGAGCCGTACTCCTGACGGCCTGTCTTCCCGATCCCGGCCGGATGCTCGGCCTGCCGCCGCCCCTGGCGCGCCCGCTCGCCCGCCGCCAGCGCTCCGTCAACGCCGTCGTGCACGCGCTGTCCGACCGGTACGGAGCCGTCCACCTGCACCTGGCCGACCCCGCCTGGACCGAGGACCGCACCCTGTGGAGCGCCGACCGGCTGCACCCCGGCGAGCGCGGCCACCGGGCCGTCGCCGCCGGCTTCCACCGGCTCCTGGCCGCCCGGGGACTCACCCACGGCGCACCGCCCTCGACGGAGCCCGCCCAGCCGCCGCCGACCCGTACCGAGGCCCTGCTCTGGCTCGCCACCGCCGGCACGGGCTGGGTCCTGCGCCGCAGCCGCGACCTGCTCCCGCAGCTCCTCCTGCTCGCCGGCGCCGAACTGCGCCACTGGGTCGACGGCACCGGCACGGCACCCCTCGACGCGCGCGCGGACGACGCCCTCACGGCCGCGCTCGCGGCCACAATGGGGAGATGAGCGGGCGCTGGGAGTTCTGGATCGACCGGGGCGGCACCTTCACCGACGTCGTCGGGCGACGGCCCGACGGCCGACTCGTCAGCCGCAAGGTGCTCTCCCACGACCCCGCCCGCCGGCAGGACGCGGCCGTCGCCGGCATCCGCCTCCTTCTCGGCCTGGAGCCCGGCGAACCCGTCCCCGCCGACCGCGTCGCCGTCGTCAAGATGGGTACCACCGTCGCCACCAACGCCCTCCTGGAGCGGCGCGGCGAGCCGACCGTGCTCCTCATCACCGAGGGCTTCCGCGACGCGCTCCGCATCGCCTACCAGAACCGGCCCCGGCTCTTCGACCGGCACATCGTGCTGCCCGAGGCGGTGTACGCGCGCGTGATCGAGGTCCCCGAGCGGGTCGACGCCCGCGGCCGCGTCGTCCGTCCGCTGGACGAGCCCGCCGTCGCCGGGGCGCTCGCCGCCGCGCGCCGCGACGGCTTCCGCTCCGCCGCCGTCGTCCTGCTGCACGGCTACCGACACCCCGAGCACGAGGCCCGGGTCGCGGCGGCGGCCCGCGCCGCCGGCTTCACCCAGATCAGCTGCTCGCACGAGGTCAGCCCGCTCATCAAGCTCGTCCCGCGCGGGGACACCACCGTCGTCGACGCCTACCTCTCGCCGATCCTGCGCCGGTACGTCGACGAGGTCGCCCGCGAACTCGCCGGAATCCGCCTCATGTTCATGCAGTCCAACGGGGGACTCCGCGAGGCGGCCCACTTCCGCGGCAAGGACGCCGTCCTGTCGGGCCCGGCGGGCGGCGTCGTCGGCATGGCCCGCACCTCGGCGCAGGCGGGGCACGACCGTGTCATCGGCTTCGACATGGGCGGCACCTCCACCGATGTGTCGCACTACGCGGGCGTCTTCGAGCGTGAACTCGGTACACAGGTCGCCGGGGTGCGGATGCGGGCGCCCATGATGAGCATCCACACCGTCGCGGCGGGCGGCGGCTCCGTCCTCCACTACGACGGGCGCCGCTACCGGGTCGGTCCCGACTCGGCCGGCGCCGTCCCCGGACCCGCCTGCTACCGCCGCGGCGGCCCCCTGACGGTCACCGACGCCAACGTCATGCTCGGGCGCGTCCAGCCCGACCACTTCCCCGCCGTCTTCGGCGAGACCGGCGACCGCCCGCTCGACGCGGAGGTCGTGCGGGAGCGGTTCACCGCCCTCGCCGAGGAGGTCGGCGGCGGCCGCACCCCCGAGGAGGTCGCCGCGGGCTTCCTGGAGATCGCCGTCCTCGACATGGCCAACGCCGTCAAGAAGATCTCCGTGGAGCGCGGCCACGACGTCACCCGCTACGCCCTCACCTGCTTCGGCGGCGCCGGCGGCCAGCACGCCTGCGCCGTCGCCGACGCCCTGGGCGTCGACACCGTCCTCGTACCCCCGCTGGCCGGAGTGCTCTCGGCGTACGGGATCGGACTCGCCGACGCCACCGCCATGCGGGAGCGGTCCGTCGAGGCCGAGCTCGACGCCGCCGGCACCCACGGGCGCGTGACCGCCCTCTGCGCCGAACTCGCCGACCGCACCCGCGAGGAGCTCCGTGCCGACGGACTGCCGGACGAGGCGATCACCACCCGCGCACGCGTGCTCCTGCGGTACGCGGGCACGGACGCGAGCCTCCCCGTCGACCTCGCACCACCCGGCGACCTGAAAGCCGCGTTCACAGACGTCCATCGAGCGCGGTACGCCTTCACCCTGGACCGGCCGCTCGTCGTCGAGGCCGTCACCGTCGAGGCCGTCGGAAGCGCCGGTCCGCACGGGCCGGTCCTCGTCGACACCGCGGAGCGGAGCGGCCCCCTCGCCCCCGTGGCCACCGTCCGGATGCACAGCGCCGGCACCCCCCGCGACGCCCCGCTCCACCGGCGCGAGGACCTGCGGCCGGGGGACGGCGTCGACGGGCCCGCGATCCTCGCCGAGGCCGACGCCACGACCGTCGTCGACACCGGCTGGCGGGCCACCGCGACCGACGGCGGCCACCTCCTGCTGCGCCGCGTCGCCCCCCGTCCCGCGCGCGTGGCCGCCGGCGCGGACGTGGACCCCGTCCTCCTGGAGGTCTTCAACAACCTCTTCATGTCCATCGCCGAGCAGATGGGCGTCCGTCTGGAGAACACCGCCCAGTCGGTCAACATCAAGGAACGCCTCGACTTCTCCTGCGCCCTCTTCGACGCCGAGGGCAACCTGATCGCCAACGCGCCCCACATCCCCGTCCACCTCGGCTCCATGGGGGAGTCCATCAAGGAGGTGCTCCGCCGGCGCGGGGACGACCTGCGCCCCGGCGACGTGTACGCGATCAACGACCCGTACCACGGCGGCACCCACCTCCCCGACGTCACCGTCGTGACCCCGGTGTTCGACGACACGGGCGACGAGCTCCGCTTCCTCGTCGCCTCCCGAGGCCACCACGCCGAGATCGGCGGCATCACCCCCGGCTCCATGCCCGCCTTCAGCCGGACCGTCGACGAGGAGGGCGTCCTCTTCGACAACTGGCTGCTCGTGCGCGACGGCCACCTCCGCGAGACCGAGACGCGCGCCCTGCTCACCGACGCCCGCCACCCCTCCCGCGACCCGGACACCAACCTCGCCGACCTGCGCGCCCAGATCGCCGCCAACGAGAAGGGCATCGAGGAACTGCGCCGCACGGTCGAGGAGTTCGGACTCGACGTCGTCCAGGCCTACATGCGGCACGTCCGCGCCAACGCCGAGGAGTCCGTACGGCGCATCGTCGCCCGCCTGGACGACGGCGAGTACCGCTACGAGACCGACGGGGGCGCCGTGATCCGGGTCGCCGTCCGGATCGACCGCGAACGGCGCTCCGCCCTCGTCGACTTCACCGGCACCTCCGCCCAGCTGCCCGGGAACGCCAACGCGCCCACCGCCGTCGTCATGGCCGCCGTCCTGTACGTCTTCCGCACCCTGGTCGACGAGGACATCCCGCTCAACAGCGGCTGTCTGGAGCCCCTGGAGGTCCGCGTCCCGCCCGGCTCCATGCTCGCCCCCGTCCACCCGGCGGCCACCGTCGCCGGGAACGTCGAGACCTCCCAGGCCGTGACGGGCGCGCTCTACGCGGCCCTCGGCGTCCAGGCCGAGGGCTCCGGCACCATGAACAACGTCACCTTCGGCAACGCGCGCGTGCAGTACTACGAGACCGTCGCGAGCGGTTCGGGCGCGGGCGACGGCTTCGACGGCGCCGACGCCGTCCAGACCCACATGACCAACTCCCGGCTCACGGACCCCGAGATCCTGGAGTGGCGCCACCCCGTCCGGGTCGACGCCTTCGCGGTACGGGAGGACAGCGGCGGGCGCGGCCGATGGCACGGCGGCCACGGTGTGGAGCGGCGGCTGCGCTTCCTGGAGCCGATGACGGTGGCCCTCCTCACCGGCCACCGCAGGGTCCCGCCGTACGGGATGGCCGGCGGCGAGCCGGGCGCCCTCGGCGAGAACCTCGTGGAGCGCGCCGACGGCACCGTCGAGCACCTCGAAGGCGCCGCCACCACGGAGGTGGGCCCCGACGACGTCCTGGTCCTGCGCACCCCCGGCGGCGGGGGCTACGGTCCGCCGCCCCCGTGACCCTCACCGCACCGGCACGAACCGCACCGGCGTCCCCGGGACCGCCTGCGCCGCCGCGCCCAGGTCGGCCTCCCTCACCACCGCGACCACCGGATAGCCCCCGGTCGTCGGATGGTCCGCCAGGAACACCACCGGGCGCCCGTCCGGCGGCACCTGCACCGCGCCCAGGACCATGCCCTCGCTCGGCAGCTCGCCCGGCAGGGCCCGCTCCAGGGCCGGGCCCTCCAGACGCAGCCCGATCCGGTTGCTCGCCGGCGACACCCGGTACGCGCGCGTGGAGAAGGTCCGGAGCGCGTCGGCGGTGAACCAGTCGTCGCGGGGACCGAGCCGGACGCGCAGGACGAGCTCCGCCGCCGGGCCCGGCCACGGCGGGGCGTCGACCGCCCCCCGTACGCCCGTGTCCGCCCCCAGCGGCAGCACCGTCCCCTCCGCGAGCGGCGCCGGGCCGAGGCCCGACAGCAGGTCGGCGGAGCGGCTGCCGAGCACCGGGGCGACGGCGATCCCACCGCCGAACGCCACGTACGAACGCAGCCCGCGCACGGCCGCGCCGACCTCCAGGACCGACCCGGCGCCGACCCGGACCGTCGTTCCCCAGGCGGCCGGGCGGCCGTCCACCCGGACCGGGCAGGGCGCGCCGCCCACAGCCACGGTCACCGCGCACCGGGGCCGCAGCGCGCACCCGCTGACGGTGGTCTCCAGGACCGCCGCGCCCTCCGCGTTGCCGACGAGACGGTTGACGAGCCGTACGGCCGCCGGGTCGAGGGCGCCCGAGCGGGGCACGCCCAGGTGCGCGTAGCCCGTGCGCCCCAGGTCCTGGACGGTGGTCAGCGCCCCGGCCCGGACCACGGCGACGGCCCGGTCGCTCATCGCCCGCCCCCCGCCGTGAACCGGACCCGGGTGCCGGGCGCGAGCAGCGCGGCCGGGTCCCGCCCGGAGTCCCACAGCACCACGTCCGTGGTGCCGATCAGCTGCCAGCCGCCGGGGGAGGAGCGCGGGTACACCCCCGTGTACGGGCCGGCCAGGGCGACCGACCCGGCCGGGACGGCCGTCCGCGGGGTGGCCCGGCGGGGCACCCCGTACCGCTCGCCGAGCCCGGTGAGATAGCCGAAGCCGGGCGCGAACCCGCAGAAGGCGACCCGGAACTCGGCCGCCGTGTGGATCCGCACCGCCGCCTCCACGGACACCCCCCAGAGCGCGGCGACCTCCGGCAGGTCGGGCCCGTCGTAGCGCACCGGCACCTCGACGACCTCGCCCACGCGCGCGTGGAGCGGCGCCGGCTCCCAGCCGGTCAGCTCGGCCGCAAGCCGCTCCGGATCGTCCACCCCGTCGAGGAGCACCGTCCGCGCCGCCGGCACGATCTCCCGTACGGCGGGCAGCGCACCGGCCGCCCGCCGCCGCAGCAGCTCGGCGTGGAAGGCCTCGGTCGCGTCGCCGCCCTCCAGCTCCACCAGGAGGGCCCGGTCGCCCGCCCTCAGCACCCTCACGCGAAGGCCTCCACGCGCACGCCGGAGGCTTCGAGCCGCTCCCGGACCCGCCGGGCGAGGCCCACCGCGCCCGGGGTGTCCCCGTGCAGGCAGAGCGACCGGGCCCGCACGGCGACGGAGCTCCCGCAGTGCGCCGTGACGACCCCGGAACGGGCCATGGACACGGCCCGTTCGACGACCTCGTCCGGATCCGTGACGACGGCTCCCTCCTGCCCCCGTGGCAGCAGGGAGCCGTCCGCCCGGTAGGCCCGGTCGCCGAAGGCCTCGGCGACGACCGGGAGCCCGGCCGCCGCGGCGGCCTCGTGCAGCCGGGACCCCGGCAGTCCGAGGACCGGCAGCGTCCGGTCCGCGAGCAGCACGCCGTCGACGACCGCCGCCGCCTGCTCCGCGTCCCGGACCACCCGGTTGTAGAGCGCCCCGTGCGGCTTCACGTACGAGACCCGCGAGCCCGCGGCCCGGGCGAAGACCTCCAGGGCGCCGATCTGGTACGCCACCTCGGCGGCCAGCTCCGCCGCCGGGACGTCCATCGCCCGCCGTCCGAAGCCGGCCAGGTCGCGGTAGGACACCTGGGCCCCGATCCGCACCCCGCGGGCCGCCGCGAGCTCGCAGACCCGCCGCATGGTGACCGCGTCCCCGGCGTGGAAGCCGCAGGCCACGTTGGCGCTGGTGACGACGGACAGGAGCTGCTCGTCGTCGGTCAGCGTCCAGCGGCCGAAGCCCTCGCCGAGGTCGGCGTTGAGATCGATCGGGACCGGGGTCATGTGGTGCTTCCTCTCCCACCTGGTGGTGCGGTGGTGCTCATGGACGCGCCGTGCGGTTCACACGGCGATGCGGTGGTGGTCGTCCCGGGCGTCGGTGACGAACATCCGGCCCGGGCACGCGCGCGTGCCTCGCGCGGATCGGGAACCGCCGTCCCGCTCATACGAGTTCCCTCCCCCGGGTCTCGGGCAGCCCGAACAGGGCGAGCACGGCCAGGCCGTAGCCGACGGCACCGAAGACCAGCGCCCCGCCCACGCCCCAGCCCTCGGCGAGGAAGCCGACCAGGGTCGGAAAGACGGCTCCGACCGCGCGCCCCGTGTTGTACGTGAGCCCCTGCCCCGTGCCGCGCACCGGCGTCGGGTACAGCTCCGCGAGGAAGGAGCCGAAGCCGCTGAAGATGGCCGACATGCAGAAGCCGAGCGGAAAACCGAGCAGCAGGAGCAGGGTGTTCGCCCCGGCGGGGATGTGGGTGTAGGCGAGGACGGACATCGCGGACAGCACGGCGAAGAGGGCGATGTTCTTCTTCCTGCCGAGCCGGTCGGTGAGGTGTCCGCCGGTCAGGTAGCCGGTGAAGGCCCCGGAGATCAGCAGGGTCAGATACCCGCCGGTGCCGACCACGGTCAGGCCGCGCTCGGTCTTCAGGAAGGTCGGCACCCAGGTGGCGAGCGTGTAGTAACCGCCCTGGACGCCGGTCGAGAGCAGGATCGCGAAGAGCGTGGTGCGCAGCAGACCGGGACGGAACACGGCCCCGAGCGAGCCCCGTCCGGCGTCGGCCCTGCGGGCCTCGGCGGCCTGCGGGGCGTCCTCCACGTTCCGCCGCACGTAGACGACGAGGAGCGCGGGCAGAGCTCCCGTCCAGAAGAGGATCCGCCAGGCGAGGTCCGCGTCGGCCCACCGGAACACCAGGGCGTACGCGAGCACGGCGAGCGCCCACCCGGCCGCCCAGGCGCTCTGGACGGCGCCGAGCGTCCGGCCCCGGTGCTTCGCGGAGGCGTACTCGGCGACCAGGATCGCGCCGACGGCCCACTCGCCGCCGAAGCCCAGGCCCTGGAGCGCCCGGAAGACCAGCAGGGTCTCGTAGTTCGGGGCGAAGCCGCACAGGACGGTGAAGACCGCGTAGGTCACGACCGTGACCATCAGCGCCTTCACCCGCCCGACGCGGTCGGCGAGGACGCCGGCGAGGGCGCCGCCGACCGCGGAGACGACGAGGGTGACGGTGGTCAGGAGGCCTGTCCGGCCCTTGTCGAGGCCGAAATGGGCGGCGATGGCCACCATCGACAACGGCAGGGTGAAGAAGTCGTAGGAGTCCAGGGCGTATCCGCCGAACGCGCCGCCGAAGGCGCGCCGGCCGCGCGGCCCGAGGCCGCGCAGCCAGGCGAACGCGCCCGTGTCGTCGGGCCGTTCGCCCTGGGAGTGCTGCCGGGTCTGTGTCGTGCTCATCTGCACCTCGCAGGAGGGGGAGGAGCGTGCCGGAGAGACGTGCCGAGGAACCGTGCGGTGCCGTCAAGGTAGAGGATTGTTCAACGATCCGACAAGAGTCGTGTTGTCGCTTCCCCGTTTCTGCGGTTGACTCGGCCGTCCCGCGGTCGACCCGGCCGGGGACGACGGAAGGGGCGAGGCGCTGTGGACGTGAGCGGGACCGGCGGGCTGACGGACGATCGCGTGCTGCTCGGACGCACGAGCACGGCCGAGCGGGTCGCGGACATCCTGCGCACCCGGATCGCGGAGGGCTACTTCCCGCCCGGCGCCCGGCTCTCCGAGGAGAGCATCGGCGGCGCCCTCGGTGTGTCCCGCAACACACTCCGCGAGGCCTTCCGGCTCCTCACCCACGAGCGCCTGCTCGTCCACGAACTCAACCGGGGCGTCTTCGTCCGCGTCCTGGCCGTGGGTGACGTGGACGACATCTACCGCACCCGGCGGCTCGTCGAGTGCGCCGTCGTACGGGGCCTGGGGCAGCCGCCGTTCGCCGTCGAAGGCCTCGCCGCCGCCGTCGCCGAGGGCGAGGCCGCGGCCCGCGCCGACGACTGGACGGGCGTCTCCACGGCCAACATCCACTTCCACCGCGAACTCGTCGCCCTCGCCGGCAGCGCCCGTACCGACGAGCTGATGCGCGGCGTCCTCGCCGAACTCCGCCTCGCCTTCCACGTCGTCGACGACCCGCGCGCCCTGCACGAGCCCTATCTCCGGAGGAACCGGGAGATTCTGGACGCCCTGCGCGTCGGTGAACGGGCCTCGGCGGAGCGACTCCTCGCCCGCTACCTCGACGACTCCCGCACCCGGGTCGCCGCCGCCTACGCCCAGGCCGTCGACGATCCGACGGGCCCCACCGGCTGACGGCAGAGCCCGTACGAGGCTACCGAGAGGGCCGGTCGTATCTGCGCCGTTTCGACCGTTGTCAGGGTGAGGACCTAATCTGTGCACCGTGACTTCGCCTGCCTCGACGGACCTCGCTCCGCCCCAGCTCAGCGCGGGGCCGCGCCCCGCGCAGGGCCCGGCCGCCGACGAAGGGCTCGCGCGGCGGCTCCGCGCGCTCGCGTGCACCGCCCCGCTGCACGACCTCGACGCGCGCAAGGCGAACCTGGCCGGCGAGTACACGGTCTACGCGATGGCCGAGGTGGCCCTCGCCGCGATCGACCTCATCACGCTGAACATGGACTTCGACACCGGCGCCGACCACGAGCAGATCGTCGCCCGCCTGCTGCCCCGCGTCGCCGCCCAGGCACCCACCCGCCCCGCCGCCGAGCACGAGCGCGTCGCCCGCTGGGTCCTGGAGAACCTGATCAACGTCGGCAGCGTCGACCGCGGCTTCCGCGCCGTCTACGGCACCTTCGGCACCGACGGCGTCTACGTCCGCCGGGACTACGACTTCAAGCTCATCGAAGAGGTCCCGGGCTACGGCGGAGGGGTCTACCTCCGCACCACCGACGAAGCGGTCAACGTCCTGGTCGGAGCCCTCGACACCGACGTCACCAGCGCCCAGATCGCCGCCGAGGTGAAGCTGGAGGTCCTCATCAACCGGGGCCGCCTGGCCGACGCCCAGCTCGCCGCCGAGCAGGCGCGCTACCGGACCGTGCAGTACGCCGAGACCCTCCGCAAGACCCTGGAGGCCACCCGGCGCAACGTCCGCGCCGTCGACTGGCTCCACACCGTCCCCGACATGATCGCCGAGGCGCTCGACCACGTGGCCGACCGCTACCGCCACGAGAACGCGATCCTCACCAACATCCGCAAGGCCCGCGACGAGGCCGAGGCCACGAACGACGCGAAGACCGCGGAGCACAAGCGGCGCGCCGCCGAGCTGGTCGACATAGTCAAGGACTGCATCCGCCGCCACACCCAGCTCCAGTCCCGCCTCCTCGAAGCCGGGCCCCTCTTCCGCGCCGAGCAGGACCGGCAGGCCTTCGCCGCCCCCACCGCGTACACCGGACTCGATCTGTACGGTCAGCTGGTCGCCCCCGTCCTGCCGCTCCCCGTCGAACGGGCCACCCGCGTCACCGACGCCTTCTTCGCCCACGGCACCGGACTGCGCACCCCCGCCTCCGTCCGCCTCGGCGACCTCGTCGACCTGCTCCTCACCCCGCCCGTCGAGCGCGAGCACCTCGGCGCGGAGATGCCCGAGCCCGACCTCATCGCCACCCCCGACGACTCCCGCTTCAGCGAGGAGCAGCTCGCGAGCGCCATGCGCCTGCTCGACCTGGAGCACGACGCCCCGCGCCGCCTCTCCGGCCTGCTCGCCGAGGCCCGCCGCCTCGACCCCGACCTTCCGTACCTCGTCGCCCTCCTCGCCGTCCACGCCGCGAGCCCCCCGGTCGGCACCGCCTACCGCCAGGGCGAGGAGCGCCTCCTCTTCGCCGTCGACGACGGCACCCCGCTCGACGACCCCGAGTTCGGGGGCGCCGACCTCATCGTCGGTACGGCGATGCTCGACGCGGCGGGCATGGCCGCGGACCGCACGGAGGCCTCGTGACCCTCGTCCCCCCGGCCCCGACGTCCGCCCCCGACTCCGGCCTCCCTGACGCACCGGCCCCCACCGACGGGCCCGCTCCGCTGCCGGAGCCCGAGGCCGTCCGCGAGTCGGCGCCGACGCCCGAGTCGGAGTCCGAGCCCGTACCGGAGCGCGAGCCCGAGCCCGAGCCCGAGCCCGTACGAGAGTCCGCGCCGGAGCCCGAGTCCGTCCGCGAGTCGGCGCCGACGCCCGAGTCGGAGTCCGAGCCCGTCCGCGAGTCGGCGCTGACGCCCGGAGCGGAGTCCGAGCCCGTCCGCGAGACCGCGCCGGCACCCGTGCCCGTACCCGAGCCCGACCGGGAGGCGCCCGCGGTCGTCGGACGGCCGCGGTTCGGGACCGTGTCGGTGCCGGAGCCGGCCCGCACGCCGCCCGCGCGGCGCCGGGACCTGCCGTCCGTGCGCGCCGTGCGGCTCACGGACGAACCGCCCGCGCCCGCCGACCGCCCCGGCCCCGCCGCCGCACCGGCGTCCGTCACCCCCGTCCCGCTGCCCGTACCCCGCCCCGCCCCCCGCGCCGTACCGACCGAGAGCCGTACCGAGGAGCCCCAGCCGTGAGCGAAACCCACGCCGAGTACACCGACGCGTGGAGCGAGCAGGAGCCCCCGCAGCCCCCGGCCGCGTCCACCGCCTCCGCCGTCACCCCCGCGGACGCCGCCGACGCCGCCCGGCTCGTCTCCTTCGGCCTCCAGCCCAAGCTGCTCCCGGCCCGCGACGCCGAGTACACCGAGCTCCTGCGCCGCTACCGCGAGGACCCCGCCTTCGCGCGCCTCGCCGACGCCGTCGCCACCGGCCTCGGACTCGTCGTCCTGGAGGTGTCCCCGCGCGCGGGGATGGCCGTCACCGCGGGCGAGGACTCCGTCTTCGCCGTCCGCATGGGCGACTACGCCCGCCGCGCCTCCACGGACTCCGCCGACCGGTTCCTGCACGGCCTCGCCCACCTCGCGGTCGCCGCCATGGCCTTCCCCCGCCCCGAGGACCTCGCCGACGACGCGTACATCGGCCGGCTCACCGTCAACGGCGTCGACGCCTTCGTACGCCAGGCCTGTCTGCGCCTGGAGCAGCGCGCCGAGGAGCAGGGGGAGAACACCGACCCGGCCTCCGACGCCCCCGGCCTGGAGGCCGCCTGGCGGATCTACGCCCGCCGCAGCGCCACCGGAGCCACCAAGGACGCCCGCCGCCTCGCCGGTTCCACCACCGGCATCGTCGGCAAGGCCGCCGCCTTCCTCACCGACTCCGGCTTCCTCCAGCGCACCGGCGACGAGGGCGGCGGCTCCTACCGCACCACCGCCCGCTACCAGCTCCAGGTCCGCGACATGGCCGGCTCCGCCGCCATGGCCGAGCTCCTCGACCTCGGCGTCGTCCCCGTCAGCGACGGCTCCGCGACCCTCCTGCCGCCGCCCGAGGGCGACGACCTGGAACTCGCCGCCGACGCCGGCCTTCCGTTCCATGCGTGACCGCCCCGCGTAACTCCCCGCGCAACCGACCTTCCTGAGCACGACGAGCACGAGAGCACGAGAGTCCCTCGCCATGTACGAGCTGTCCCGGGTCCGCCTCTACTCCATCGGTCCCGCCGGTGCGCGCTACGCCGACACCGTCCTGGACCTGCGCGGAGTCGGCGCGCCCGTGCCCCACCCCGCCCCCACCCAGGCGGAGTTCTTCGAGGATGAGCCGGTCGGCCCGCCGCGCCGCCCGGCCCCCGCGGGCGTGCTCTTCCTGGAGAACGGCGGCGGCAAGTCCGTCCTCCTCAAGCTGATCTTCTCCGTCATGCTCCCCGGCCACCGCAACACCCTCGGCGGCGCCAGCTCCGGCGTGCTGCGCAAGTTCCTCCTGGCCGACGACTGCGGCCACGTGGCCCTGGAGTGGCAGCACACCCTCACCGGCGAACTCGTCGTCGTCGGCAAGGCCAGCGAGTGGCGCGGCCGCCAGGTCTCGAACGACCCGCGGAAGTTCGCCGAGGCCTGGTACTCCTTCCGTCCCGGCCCCGGACTCAGCCTGGACAACCTCCCCGTCGCCGAGGCGACCTCCGTCCGACCGCCCGTCGAGGGCGCCTCCGGCGCCACCGGCCGCCGCCGCACCATGAAGGGCTTCCGCGACGCGCTCACCGAGGCCGGGAAGGCGTACCCGCACCTGGAGGTGGTCTGGGAGGAGATCCACGACCGCTGGAACGAGCACCTCGGCGACCTCGGACTCGACCCCGAACTCTTCCGCTACCAGCGCGAGATGAACGCCGACGAGGGCGAGGCCGCCGGCCTCTTCGCGGTCAAGAAGGACTCCGACTTCACCGACCTGCTGCTGCGCGCCGTCACCGACACCCGCGACACCGACGGCCTCGCGGACCTCGTCGGCGGCTTCGGCAACAAGCTCGGCCGCCGCGCCGAGCTGACCGCCGAGCGCGACTTCACGGCCGGCTCCGTCGACCTCCTCGGCCGGATCGTCGAGGCCGCCGGAACCCGTGCCCACGCGCGCGAGGTCCACACGGGCGCCGAGCGCCGCACCCGCACGCTCGCCCGCCGGCTCTCCGCCCGCGCCGCCGAGGAGCGCGGCCGCGCCGCCGAACTCGCCCAGCAGGTCACCTCGGCCGGGCACGCCGTCGCCGAGGCCGAGACCGCCCGTGGCCGCAGCTCCCTCATCGCCGCCGAACTCGCCTACCGGCACGCCTCCCTGGCGCTGACCGCCGCCGAGAAGGGCGCCGCCGCCCAGCGCCGCGAACTCACCGACGCCCGCACCCTGCACTCCGCCTGGCAGGCGGCCGAGGCGGTGCTGCGCCACCGGGCCGCCGGCGACCGCTCCGCGCGCGTGGCCGCCGCCATCCGCGAGGCCGAGCGCGACGCCGCCCCCGCCCTGGCCGCCCGCGCCAAGGCCGCCGCCGATCTCGTACGGGCCCTCGCCGCCGCCGCCGAGGAGGGCGAGCGCCACGCGGCGGAGGAGGAGGAACGCTCCACCGCCCTCCAGGACGCGAGCGAGACCGCCCACCGGGACGCCACCGCCGCCGCCACCGAGGCCCAGCGGGCCCGCAGCGAGGCCGGCCACCTGCGCCAGCGGCTCGCCGAGGTCGAGCAGGAGACCGCCGAGGCCGTCCGGGCCGGCTGGCTCGACGACACCGCCCCGGACGCCGACCCGGCCCGCGCCGCCCTCGCCGCGAGCGACGCCGAGAAGACGACGGTCGCCGCCTGGGACACGGCCCGCGAGGCCGCCCGCACCGCGGCCGAGCGCGCGCGCGAGGCCGCCGGCGCCGAGTCCCGCGCCGAACTCGCCGCCGCCCGCGCCGCGGACGCCGCCGAGGCCGCCGGGAACGCCTACGACGCGGAGCGCCGCGCCGCCGAGTCCCTCGCCTCCGAGGAGCGCCTCGCCGAACTCCTGAGCCTGCCGTCCTCCGGCTCCCCGCTCCCGGGTCAGCGCGCCGCCGCCGGCCCCGGCCCCGGCGCCGAGGCTCCCGAGGAGGAGGCGGGCGCCGGGACGGCGCCCCAGGGCCCGCTCACCGTCACCGAGTTCGACCGGTACGCCGACGAGCTGCGCGGCCTGCTCGACCAGGCCGTCGCCTCCGCCGAGAGCCGGCTCTTCGAGCTGCGCACCGCCGCCGCCGACGACTCCCGCATCCTCGGCGCCCTCGGCGACGGCGGCCTGCTGCCGCCCGGCCCCGACGTCCTCGCCACCGTCGAGTACCTCGGCGAGCACGGCATCCCCGCCCTCCCCGGCTGGCGCTACCTCGCCCAGGCCGTCGACCCGGCCGACCACGCGCGCGTACTCGCCGCCCGCCCCGAGCTCGTCGACGGCGTGGTGATCACCGACCCCGTCTCGTACGGACGCGCCCGCGAGATCCTCGGCACCGCCGCCCTGCTGCCCCGCTCCGCCGTCGCCGTCGGAACCGCCGCCGCCCTGCTCGCCCCCGTACCCGCGAGGGAATCGGCCGAGGACACCGGTGTCTTCCTCGTACCGCCGAACCCGGCCATGCACGACGAGCACGCGGCCGACGAGGAGCGGCACGCGCTGCGCGCCCGCGCCACCGCCCGCGACGAGGAGATCCGCACCCTCGCCGGCCGCCTCGCCGGCGACCGCTCCCTCGCCTCCCGGATCGGCGCCTGGCGCGCCGACTGCCCCTTCGGGATGCTCGCCGAGCTCGCGTCCGTCGCCACGACCGCCCGCGAGACGGCCGAGGCCGCGGCCGCCGCCCTCGACGAGGCCCGCACGGCCCGTACGGAGGCCGACGAGGCCGCCGCCGAGGCCGCCCGGCTCCGGGACGAGCGCCAGGAGGCCGCCCAGCGGGCCCGCCGGGTCGCCGACGCGCTCGCGGGTCTCGCGTTCCGACTGCGCGAGCGGTCCGCCTGGCAGGCGAAGCTCCGCGAGCTCGCCGACGACGCCACCGAGGCCGAGGCCCGCGCCCAGACCTGCCTGGAGCGCGCCCGCGCCGCCGACGAGGACCGCCGCGCGGCCCAGCGCGCCGCCGACGACGCCCACCGCACCGCCCGCGCCCTGCGGGCCGAGCGCGCCGAGATCGCCGGCGCCCCCGACACCCTCCCCGAGGAGGACCCGGCCGCACCCCGCACCGCGCTCCCCACCCTCCGCGAGGCCTACCGGGCCGCGTCCCAGCTGTACGAGAAGGTGGGCGTCGGCGCCGACCTGCGCGCCGAGCAGGCCCGCGCCGAGAGCGACGAGTCCGCCGCCCTCGCCGAGCTCGACCGCCTCACCAACAAGGTCCGCACCCGCGCCGAACAGCTCCTCGAGTCCACCGACGGCGCCGACGGCCCCTCCCGGCAGGCGGCCGTCGCCCGCGCCGAGGCCCTGGTCCAGATGCTGGAGACCCGCGCCTCGGAGGCGAGCGAGAAGCTCGGCCGGCTCCGAGGCGAGGCCGAGCGCCTGGCCCCCGAGGACGGCGAGGCGCACACCGAGCTGCCCGAGGAGCTGGTCCCCGCCGACGCCGAGCGGGCCCAGGCCCTGCTCCGTACCGCGACCGCCGAACTCGCCTCCCGCACCGACGCCCTGGAGGCGGCGCGGGCCGCCCACGCCGGACTGCTCCGGGACCACCGGGCCGCCGAGGACGCGGCCGGCGGCTTCGACGAGACGGCGGCCCTGCTGCGCGACCTGCTCCGCGACCACGCGGACGAGGAGCGGGAGGAGGCCGAGCCGTACCCGGGCAGCCTGGAGGAGGCCCGCACGACGGCCGCCGAGGCACGCCGCGCCCTGCGCGCCTGCACCGCCGAGCTGTCCGCCGCGGACGCCGCCGTGCGCGAGGCGAGCGACATCCTCGTCCGGCACGCCAACTCCACCCGCTACGAGCAGGTCCGCACCCCCGCCCGCCAGCAGATCCGCGAACTGCCGGCGTCCGCGCTGCCCGAGCACGCCGCCAAGTGGGCCGAGGCCTTCGCGCCCCGGCTGCGGGTCCTCACCGACGAGCTGGAGCAGCTGGAACGCAACCGGGACTCGATCGTGGACCGGCTGCGGGGCCTCGTGGAGTCCGCGCTCGCGACGCTCCGCTCCGCCCAGCGGCTCTCCCGGCTCCCCGAGGGCCTCGGCGAGTGGTCGGGCCAGGAGTTCCTCCGCATCCGCTTCGAGGAGCCCGACCAGGCCACGCTCGCCGAGCGGCTCGGCGAGGTCGTCGACGAGGCGACCCGCGCCGCCGTCAGGAAGAACTCCGACCTGCGGCGCGACGGCATGTCCCTGCTCCTCAGGGGCGTCCAGGCGGCGCTCGAACCCAAGGGCGTCTCGGTCGAGATCCTCAAGCCGGACGCGGTGCTGCGCGCCGAGCGCGTCCCCGTCGGGCAGATGGGCGACGTCTTCTCCGGCGGCCAGCTGCTCACCGCGGCCATCGCCCTGTACTGCACGATGGCGGCGCTCCGCTCCAACGACCGGGGCCGCGACAAGCACCGGCACGCGGGCACGCTGTTCCTCGACAACCCGATCGGCCGCGCCAACGCCACGTACCTCCTGGAGCTCCAGCGGGCCGTGTCGGACGCGCTGGGCGTCCAGCTCCTCTACACGACGGGCCTGTTCGACACGACCGCGCTCGCCGAGTTCCCGCTGGTGATCCGGCTGCGCAACGACGCGGACCTGCGGGCCGGACTGAAGTACATCAGCGTGGAGGAGCACCTGCGCCCCGGGCTTCCGCAGCCGGCCGCGGAGGGGGAGACGATCCACGGCGAGATCACGGCGACGCGGATGTTCCGCCGCCACCAGTCCGACGACGCGCCTCCGGCGGACGAGGCGTAGTCCCGGTCGTACGACGGCGAAGCGGCCCGGCCCCCAGCAGGGGACCGGGCCGCTCACCGTTGTTCAGGCCGCTTCGGCCTCGCTCACGCCGCTTCGGCCTCGCTCAGGCCGCCTCGGCGTCGCTCACGCCGCTTCGGACAGCGGTGCCGTCTCCGCCCGGTCCTCGTCGCGCCGTGTCCGGATCGGCGGACGTGCCGTGCTGCTCGGCTCCGACACCACGCCGTTGCGCTGACGCCACACCTGACGGGTGATCCAGACGTCGAGAACGCTCCAGGTGGCCACGACCGTCGACGCCACCGCGGTGACCGTCACCGGAAACGCCAGCCACGCGCCCGCGACCGTACAGAAGAAGGCCACCACGGCCTGGACGAGTGTCACCGACGTGATCATCACGGCCCGCACGGCGGCGTTGCGCACCGGATCGGGCATCCGCCGTCGGCCCCGCTCCTCCTCCACCCACAACTGCCGCGCCGACCGCGCCTCGTGTTCCATTGTCCCGTCACTCCCCACCACTGAACGACCTCAGGGTCGGCTGCCCGTCTTGAGCGCCTTTACACGGACAGAACCCTCCCCGTTCCTATTGACGCACGTGAGAGGGAAAAGGTTTCGCTCGGGCGGGGGCGAACGAAGCCCGCGCATCGGCGGAACGGACAGTTCCAGCCATCCAGGCAGGCCGGAGAAATGGCACACCATCAGGTGTCCTACGCCACAGTGGTCAATCCCAACTCCAGCAATACCAGGACATCTCATGATCAAGACTCACTCGACAGGCTGAAAATCGCCCGGACATGCCTTCGGAATGGCCGTGATGCAGTAGTAGGCTCGCGCCGCCGTTTGTTGAAATTCAAGGTTGACGCCGCGTGTTGACGCCGGTGGTCACGAACGTGAAGGTTCCCCGTGGCGCAACGGGGGCCGAGCTGGGGGAGGCCATGCGCTTTCGCGGGAAGTCCATCCGCAGGAAGATCGTGGCGTTGCTGCTCGTACCGCTCGTCTCCCTCACCGGCCTGTGGGGTTTCGCCACGGTCCTGACGGGCCGCGAGGCCGACCAGCTCCTCGACGTCGGCTACATCGTCGACAAGGTCGGCTACCCCCTGGAGGACACCGCCCGGGTCATCCAGATCGAACGCCGGCAGTCGCTCCTCTACCTCGCCGATCCGCGCGGCTCCAACGCCCTCGCCTCCCTGCGCGAGACCCGCCGCGCCACCGACCGGCAGATCGCCCGCATCCGCGCCAACGCCGCCGACCCCGGCGTGCGCGAGGAGATGCGGCCCGTCACCACCCAGCGGCTCAACTCCCTCCTCGACGCGCTCGACGGCCTCGCCTCGCTGCGCCGCTCCGTCGAAGCCCGCGGCATCGGCCGCATGCAGGCCCTCGAGTTCTACAACCGGCTCGTCGACCCCTGCTACAGCTTCCTCATCACCCTCCACGCCCTCGAGAACGTGGAGATGGACAAGCAGGGCCGCGCCCTCGTCGGCGTCACGCGCGCGCGGGAGCTGCTCTCCCGCGAGGACGCCCTCGTCCTCTCCGCGCTCGTCGCGGACCGCGTCACCTCCGAGGAGATACGCGCGATATCCGACCTCGTCGCCAACCGCGTGGCGTTCTACGAGGTCAACCTCGAACTCCTGCCCGCCGCCGAGCGCGAGCGCTTCGAGAGGTACTGGCGCAGCCCCGACACCCAGCCGCTGCGCACCGCCGAGAACGCGATCATCGAAGAGGGCCCCACCGACAGCCCCCGCGCCATCACCGCCGAGCGCTGGCAGGACCAGGCGAGCCCCGTCCTCGACGACCTCGCCCGCGAGAACACCGCCGCCGGCGACCGCTACCAGGAGCGCGTCCAGCCCGCCGCGTACAGCGTCCTCCTCAAGGTCGGCGTCGCCGGCGTCCTCGGCTTCCTCGCCCTGCTCGCCTCGATCGTCATCTCCGTCCGCATCGGCCGCGAACTCATCCGCGACCTGCGCCGCCTGCAGAAGGAGGCCCAGGAGGTCTCCGGCGTCCGGCTGCCCAGCGTCATGCGCCGCCTCGCCGCCGGCGAGCAGGTCGACGTCGGGACCGAGGTGCCCCACCTGCGGTACGGGGAGGACGAGGTCGGCCAGGTCGGCCAGGCCCTCAACACCCTCCAGCGCGCCGCCGTCGAGGCCGCCGTCAAGCAGGCGGAACTGCGCCGCGGCGTCTCCGAGGTGTTCGTCAACCTCGCCCGCCGCAACCAGGTCCTGCTCCACCGCCAGCTGACCCTCCTCGACACCATGGAGCGGCGCACCGAGGACACCGACGAGCTGGCCGACCTCTTCCGCCTCGACCACCTCACCACCCGCATGCGCAGGCACGCCGAGGGCCTCGTCATCCTGTCCGGCGCGGCCCCCTCCCGCCAGTGGCGCAAGCCCGTCCAGCTGATGGACGTCGTCCGCGCCGCCGTCGCCGAGGTCGAGGACTACGAGCGGATCGAGGTGCGCCGCCTGCCCCGCCTCGGCGTGGGCGGCCCCGCCGTCGCGGACCTCACCCACCTCATCGCCGAACTCCTCGAGAACGCCACGGTGTACTCGCCCCCGCACACCGCCGTCCAGGTCCTCGGCGAGCGGGTCGCCAACGGCTTCACCCTGGAGATCCACGACCGCGGCCTCGGCATGAACCCCGACGCCCTGCTCGACGCCAACCTCCGGCTGGCCGAGACCCCCGAGTTCGAACTCTCGGACACCGACCGGCTCGGCCTCTTCGTCGTCAGCCGGCTCGCCCAGCGCCAGAACGTCCGGGTCTCGCTCCAGACCTCCCCGTACGGCGGGACCACCGCGGTCGTCTTCATCCCGGCCGCCCTGCTCACCGACGCGCCCGAGACCCAGGGCGCCGGATTCCGGCT
Source organism: Streptomyces sp. TLI_105 (assembly GCF_900105415.1). Lineage (GTDB taxonomy): Bacteria > Actinomycetota > Actinomycetes > Streptomycetales > Streptomycetaceae > Streptomyces. The sequence continues at coordinate 6,867,343 of NZ_FNSM01000001.1, forward strand.
CGACCGCAAGACCCTGGAGCGCCCGGGCCGGACCGACGACGCGTCCGCCGACGGCGGCGCCCTGCCCACCCGCAGGCCGGCCCTCACGAAGGTCCCCGACGTGACCGAGGCGCCCGGACCGCTGGACGGCCCCGTCGAGCTGGAGGCACCGCTCGGCACCGAGGACTTCGACGGCCTCCTCGACCGGTCCGCGGACCTCCTCGACAGCGACAGCGAGCGCGGCGGCCTCTTCCGGCGCCGCACCGGACTCGCGCCGGCCGGCGAGCAGCACGAGCAGGCCCCGGACCGGACGACGGGCCGCGGCGAGCAGGACGCGCCCGCCGACGGCACGCGCCTCGGCCCCGTGCAGCTGCCGCGCCGCCGCACCCCCACGCTCGTCGTGGACCACGGCCGCCGCCTCGACGAGCCGGACGGCGCCCACGCCCAGGCCGACCGCGCGCACCCGCAGCCGGGCCGCGCCCACGCCCAGGCCGACCGCACCCAGCCGCAGCCGGACCGCGCGCATCCGCAGGAGCACCGGGCGGACTTCCCGCAGGACGATCGGCGCGGAGTCCGGCCGGGCGACCGGCCGGGACACCCGCACGGCGACGGGCGGGGCAGCCTGCCGGGGCCGGGCGCCGGTCCCCTCCTCGTGCCCGTACCACCGGAGGGTTCCGTGCCGCCGGAGAACCCGGAGCCGTTCGGCGGCCTGCCCCGCCGCGTCCGCCAGGCCAGCCTCGCGCCCCAGCTGCGCGAGGCCGAGGGCCAGGCCGGCCGCGGCGCGGGAACCCGCGCCGACGCCCGTACGGGCACCGGAGCACAGTCCGAGGGGCCCGACTCCTTCGAGCGCGACGCCGAGGAGGTACGCGCCCGCATGGCCGCCATGCAGCGCGGCTGGCAGCGCGGCAGGCGGGACACCACAGAGCCGGACGACCCGACAGCACCAGGAACGACACCCGAGGGGGACGGTCGATGACCGCACCGAACGCCGCAGCACCCAGCACGACCTCCGGACCCGGACGCGGAAACGGCGAGCTGAACTGGCTCCTCGACGAGCTCGTCCAGCGCGTCGGCTCCATCCGCAAGGCCCTGGTGCTCTCCAGCGACGGACTTCCCACCGGCGCCTCCCAGGAGCTCACCCGGGAGGACGGCGAGCACCTCGCCGCCGTGGCCTCCGGCTTCCACAGCCTCGCCAAGGGCGTCGGCCGCCACTTCGAGGCGGGCAAGGTCCGCCAGACGGTCGTCGAGCTGGAGGACGCCTTCCTCTTCGTCACGGCCGCCGGCGACGGCAGCTGCCTCGCGGTGCTCGCGGACGCCGACTCGGACGTCGGCCAGGTCGCCTACGAGATGACGCTGATGGTGAAGCGGGTGGGGGCCCACCTCACGACGGCTCCCCGGACCGGTCTGCCCTCGGGAGGGTGAGTGGGACGGCATGAGTGACGAAGCCGAGCGCAGCCGGCGGGAGCGGGGCCAGACCCCCGGCCCCCACCACTGGTTCGACGACGAGGCGGGGCCGGTGGTCCGTCCGTACGCGATGACCCGCGGCCGGACGAGCGCCGCCACCCGCCACCGGCTCGACCTGATCGCGGTGGTCGTTCCCGAGCCCGCCGCCGACGACCCCGGCCGGGACCAGACGCTCTCCCCGGAACACGTGGAGATCGTCGAACGCTGCTCCGAGCAGCCCCAGTCGATCGCCGAGCTCGCCGCCGGACTCGACCTCCCCGTCGGGGTGGTACGGGTCCTCGTCGGCGATCTCGTCGAGGACGAACTCGTCCATGTGACCCGCCCCGTTCCGCCGGCCGAGCTGCCGGACGTGAGCATCCTTCGCGAGGTGATCAATGGCCTTCGGGCGCTCTAGCCGCAAGAAGCCCTTCGTCGAGCCGGTGACCCTGAAGATCCTCGTCGCAGGCGGGTTCGGGGTCGGCAAGACGACGCTGGTGGGCGCGGTCAGCGAGATCAGACCCCTGCGGACCGAGGAGATCCTCAGCGAGGTGGGGCGGCCCGTCGACGACCTGCACGGCGTCGAGACCAAGACGACCACCACGGTCGCCATGGACTTCGGCCGGATCACCCTCCGCGAGGACCTCGTCCTCTACCTCTTCGGCACCCCGGGGCAGGACCGCTTCTGGTTCCTGTGGGACGAGCTGGCCCAGGGAGCCCTGGGGGCGGTCGTGCTCGCGGACACCCGCCGCCTGGAGGACAGCTTCGCCGCCATCGACTACTTCGAGCGGCGCGGCATCCCGTTCACGGTGGCCGTCAACTGCTTCGAGGGCGCCCAGCGGTTCCCGGCGGAGACCGTGCGCGGCGCGCTCGACCTGGACCCCGAGGTGGAGCTGCTGATGTGCGACGCCCGGGACCGCGAGTCCGTGAAGAACGTCCTCGTGGCGGTCGTCCAGCACGCCCTGGTCCTCGCGGACCGCAGCCCCGCCGCCGTCACGACCTGACCGGACGGGCCGCCTGTCGGGGGTGCTCAGCGCACCGCCACCACCGCCGAACCGTGGCCGAACAGGCCCTGGTTCGCGGTGATCCCGGCCCTCGCCCCCGGCACCTGCCGGTCGCCCGCCGTGCCGCGCAGCTGCCAGGTCAGCTCGCAGACCTGCGCGATCGCCTGGGCGGGCACCGCCTCCCCGAAGGAGCCGAGGCCGCCGCTGGTGTTGACCGGAAGGCGCCCGCCGAGGGCCGTGGCGCCCTCCCGCAGCAGCTTGGCGCCCTCACCCGGCGCACAGAGCCCGATGTCCTCGTACCACTCCAGTTCCAGGGCCGTGGACAGGTCGTACACCTCCGCCAGGGACAGGTCCTCGGGCCCGATCCCCGCCTCCTCGTAGGCGGCGCGGGCGATCGAGGCGCGGAAGGCGTGCGGGGCGGGGGAGACGGCCGCCGCCGAGTCGGTCGCGATGTCGGGGAGGTCCAGCACCGCCTTGGGGTACGTGGGGGAGACGGTGGACACCGCCCGGATCCGGACCGGGTCGGGGTGCCCGTGCCGGCGTGCGAACTCCATGCCGGACAGGACGAGCGCGGCGCCGCCGTCCGAGGTGGCGCAGATGTCGAGGAGCCGCAGCGGATCGGCGACGACGGCGGAGGCCGCGACCTCCTCGGCGGTCACCCGCTTGCGGTAGCGGGCCAGCGGATTGAGCGCGCCGGCCGCCGCGTTCTTCACCTTCACCCGGGCGAAGTCCTCGGCCGTGTCGCCGTACAGCGCCATCCTGCGGCGCGCGTAGAGGGCGAAGTACGCCGGGTTGGTCGCCCCGAGCACCCGGAACCGCAGCCAGTCCGGGTCGCCGGGCCGCTCGCCGCCGGCCGGGGCGAGGAACCCCTTCGGCGTCGAGTCCGCCCCGACGACCAGGACCACGTCCGCGAGTCCCGCCAGGATCTGGGCCCGGGCGGCGCCGATGGCCTGGGCGCCCGAGGCGCAGGCGGCGTACACGCTGGTGACCCGCGCCCCCTGCCAGCCGAGGGCCTGGGCGAAGGTCGCCCCCGCCACGTACCCCGGGTATCCGCACCGCATGGTGTCGGCGCCGACGACCGAGCCGATGTCGGACCACTCCAGACCGGCGTCGGCGAGCGCGGCGCGGGCGGCGGCCGTTCCGTACGAGACGAAGCTCCGGCCCCATTTGCCCCAGGGGTGCATCCCGGCCCCGAGCACGGCGATGTCGTTCACGACCGCTCCTCCCGCCGCTCCCCGGCGACCGGCCGCCAGTTCCAGGTGGTCCAGGTGTGCCGCTCGTCCTCGTTCAGGACGCCCGGCACCACCTCGACCTCGGTCCCGACGGCGAGGTCGGCCGTCGTCACGCCCGGCGCCGCCTGCCCGAGGACCACCATCGCCTCGGCCGCGAGCTCGACGGCGACGAGGGTGTACGGCTCCCAGGGCGCGTCCGGGTCGGAGACGTACGGGGCGGGCGGACGGTACCGGCCGTCGGTGTACGACCAGACCCGGCCGCGCGGCGAGAGCGGGACCTCGGCCAGCTCGCCGCCGCCCGGACAGCCGGGGTTGCGGCACCAGTCGTCCTCCCGCGGGAAGAAGACCGACGCGCAGGCCGTGCAGCGGGTGCCGAGCAGCCGGAACTCCGCCTCCGGCACGGTGTCGTCGGTGAACCACCCGGCCACCACCGGTCTGCGCGTCCGTGCCATCGGGACCTCCCGTGATCTGACGAAGCGTCAGAAGTGTGCCACGGTCGGTCGGCACTGAGAAGGGCTCAATGCCCGGCCACCGACCTCCGCGCCACGGGGAAGTCGAAGAACGTGCTCGGGAACGGCTCCGGCTTGAAGGTGAAGTGCCACCACTCCTCGGGCAGGTTCACGAACCCCTGCTCGGCGAGCGCGCCCCCCAGCAGCTGCCGGTTGGCCCGCTGTGCGCCCTGGATCCGCGGGTCGTCGGTGTGCGAGCGAGTGTCGAAGCAGTCGTACCCGGTCCCCATGTCCACCGAGTTGTCCGGGAACCGCTCCGCCTGCGGAGCCCAGCACTCCACCAGCTCCTCACCCGGCACGTACGCGCGCGTGGGCGCCGCCGGCAGCCGCACGATCGTGAGGTCCACCGTCGACCCTCGGCTGTGACCGGACTTCTCCGCGATGTAACCGTCCGCGAACAGCCTCGACTTGTCGACGAGCGGATAGAACTCCTTCTTCATCCGCTCGTCCTCCAGGTCCTTCGCCCAGCGCACGAAGTGGTCCACGGCCCGCTGCGGCCGGTAGCAGTCGTACACCTTCAGCGTGTAGCCCCGGGCGAGCAGCCGGAGCTGCGCGCGGTGCAGCGCCTCGGCCGCCGGACGGGTCAGGATGCACAGCGGCTGCCGGTAGCCGTCCACCGGCTCCCCGACGAAGTTGTGCTCGGTCGTGTAGCGCATCTCCTGGAGGATCGTCCGGTCCACGGAGCTCAGGGCCACGAACTCCCGTGGCGCCTTGGGCTCCGGCGCGGCCGAGGCCGGGGGAGCGGGCGCGGCGACGGCTCCGGTGACGGCGAGCAGCCCGGCCGCGGCCGTGACGGCGAGGGTACGAAGGGCGGTTGCGAGTCCTGTCATGCGCACCGTCTATCAGTTCCGGCAGCGCCGGGAAAGGGCGATCGCGTACGGTCGGGCCGTGAAGGACACCCACTGCTCCGCCTGCGGCGCCGCCCACCTCCCCGACGCCGGCTGGCCCCGCGCCTGCCCGGTCTGTGGCCACACCGCCTACCGCAACCCGCTGCCCGTCGCCGTCGCCCTCCTCCCCGTCACCGACGCGAAGGGAACGGGCCTCGTCGTCGTCACCCGCACCATCGAACCCGCGCGGGGCGGGGTCGCGCTGCCCGGCGGCTTCATCGACCACGGCGAGGACTGGCGCGCCGCCGTCGCCCGCGAACTGCGCGAGGAGACCGGCATCCCCGCCTCGGCCGAGGAGGTCCGCCTCGCCGACGCCCTGAGCTCCCCGGCCGGCCACCTCCTCCTCTTCGGCCTCCTTCCGCCCCGCCCGGCCGCCCAGCTCCCGCCGTCGGCCCCGACGGACGAGACGAGCGGCCACCACGTGCTCACGGCACCCGAGGAGTTGGCCTTTCCGCTCCACACGGAGGCGGTACGGAAGTGGTTCGGTGGCGCTTACGGGTGATCTGGTGTCGGATGCTGGATCCCATCTCCGGTATCCAGCATCCAGCGCACGACATCCGCCGGAGGGATCCGATATCCGACACCCGATATTCGGCTATTGAATATGGGATCCGTCTACTGGATCCGTCTACTGGATCCACCCCCCTCACAGCCCCCGCACCACCACCGGCAGCCCCGGCTCCTCCACCCCCTCGTCCGTGACACGCTCCACCACCGCCCGGCCGTCCACGAGCCGCGACTGGTACCGCTCGATCGAGGCCGGCTCCCAGCCGTCCCCGGTGTCCCGCACGACGAGCCCGCCACCGGTCCGCCCGGCGGCGGGCGCCCACACCTCCAGGACGAGCTCGCCCCCCTCGCCCCGCACGGGCAGCACGGCCCCCGCCCGGGCCAGGACCGGTACCCGGGAGAGCGGCGCGTCGAGCAGCACCTGCCCCGGACCCTCGTACGCCCGCCCCGTCGCCGTGTCGTACCAGCGTCCGCGCGGCAGCCGCACCGCCCGCCGGTCCGCGCCCCGCGTCAGCACCGGCGCCACGAGCAGCGCGTCGCCGAGCAGGAACGCGTCCTCGCAGTCGCGCAGCGCCCGGTCCTCCGGCGTCCCCCACCACACCGGGCGGACGTACGGTGCGCCCGTCATCCGGGCCAGCCGGGCCAGCGTCGTGAAGTACGGCCGCAGCCGCTCCCGTTCGGCCAGCGCCCCGCGTGCGTGCTCCAGGACCTCGGGGCCGAACTCCCACGGCTCCCGCCGCCCCGCGTCGATCGCCGCGTGCGTACGGAAGAGGGGGAGCCACGCGCCCAGCTGGTACCAGCGCAGGAACAGCTCCGGTGAGGGACTCCCGTCGAAACCGCCCACGTCCGGCCCCGAGTAGGGCACCCCGCACAGCCCCAGGCCCAGGACGAGGGCGAGCGAGGCCCGCAGCCCCGGCCACCCCGTCGCCACATCGCCGGACCAGGTGCCCCCGTACCGCTGCATGCCCACCCAGCCGGAGCGCGAGAAGAGGAAGGGCCGCTCGTCGGGGCGCAGCCGGCACAGCCCCTCGTACCCGGCCCGGGCCATCGCGAGCCCGTACACGTTGTGCGCCTCCCGGTGGTCGCCGCCCCGGCCCTCCAGCGCGTGCCGCGCCGAGCGGGGCAGCGTCGGGTCACCGAAGGGGACGAAGGACACCGGCTCGTTCATGTCGTGCCACACGCCCGCGAAGCCCTGCCGGAGGCGCTCCTCGTACAGGCCGCCCCACCACTCCCGCACCGCGGGATCCGTGAAGTCCGGGTAGGCGCACTCGCCGGGCCACACCACCCCGCGCACCTCCTGCCCGCGCGCGTCCTTGACGAAGGCGTCCACCGCCGCCCCGCCGTCGTACACCGGGTCGCCGGGTTCGGCCTTCACCGCCGGGTCCACGATCGACACCAGACGCACCCCCTGCTCCCGCAGCTCCTCCGCGAGCCCCGGCAGATCGGGGAACCGCTCCCGGTCGACCGTGAACACCCGGTGCCCGTCGTAATGATCGATGTCCAGGTGCACGGCGGACAGCGGCAGCCCCCGCTCCCGGTACCCGGCCACCACCCGCCGCACCTCCCGCGCGCTGCCGAAGCCCCAGCGCGCGTGCTGCGGCCCGAGCGCCCAGGACGGCGGCAGCGCGGGCGCGCCCGTCAGCGCCGCCCAGCCGTGCAGTACGCGCGCGGGGGTGCCGACGACCACCCAGCAGCGCAGCGGCCCGCCCGTCATCCGCACCTCGCTGGTCCCCGGCCGGTCGTGCCCGGAACCGGCCCCCTCCTCGCCCTCGGCCAGGGTGACCCGGCCGTCCCAGGAGTTGTCGTGGAACGCCAGGTGCGTCCCGGCGTCCGAGACCACGAACTGGACGGGCATGGTCAGGTAGAGCGGATCGTCCCCGGGGTCGAAACCCCTCTGGGGGTCGGTGTTCCACAGCCGGTACGAGCCGTCCCGTAGGCGCGGCCCCGCCGCCCGCCCGCCGAGCCCGAAGAACCGGGCGTCGGCCGGCACCTCGCTGCGCTGCACCCACCGCGCGCCCCCCGACGCCGCCGGCCCGGCACCCGCCCCCGCCCCCGGTCCGGCGCCCTCGCCGGCCACCGGCTCCCACCAGCGCGGCGGCAGGTCCCGGCGGAGCAGCACCCCGCCCGGGGTCCGGAGCTCCACCGCCCCGTGCCGGGAGACCGTCACCGTCACCCGCTCCGACACGATCCGCCACCCGCCGTCGGTGTCCGGTTCGAGGGAGGCCCGCGGATCCGCGTCGGGCGCCTCGCCCGCCAGGGCGTACGAGGGAAGCGGCCCGGCCCCGTCCCACCCCCAGAACACCGTGCCGCCCGACGACACGCGGATCCGGAGCGAGGACCGGGCGAACCGGACGGTTCCCCCGCCCGGAGCCGGCTCCGCCTCCACCGCGAGCCCCGGCACCCTGGCCCGCTCCGCCCCCCTGGGCGGCAGCCCCCACGTGTCCGTACGGCGCTGCCGCCACGCCGACCACACCATCCGCAAGCCCTGCACCGAACCGAACACCTTCATCGAACGCACCAGTTCACGACCGTCCATGCAGCTCACCCTGCCATTCGCCGGAGCGCGAACCGGTTCCGTTCAGCTGCCGTTCACCCGTGGTGGGAGCACATGTTCAACTGCCCGACCATGGGCGGGCAGACCTGGTGCGAAAGAGGATCACATGGCATCGTCCTGTCAGCCGCGTCACGCGCACACCCCAGCACGTGCGCGAGACACACGCAGACCCGCGTACAGCCAGGGAGCCGCCCCAAATGACATCCGCAGCGCCGACCGAGCCGCTCTGGCAGCCCGACGAGGAACGCATCGCCACGGCCGCCGTCACCCGCTTCCAGGCCTGGGCCGCCGAGCACCACGGCGCCCCGGCCGAGGGCGGGTACCCGGCGCTCCACCGCTGGTCGGTCGAGGACCTCGAAGCCTTCTGGCAGGCCGTCGTCGAGTGGTTCGACCTCCGTTTCTCCACCCCGTACGAGCGGGTCCTCGGCGACCGCTCGATGCCCGGTGCCGACTGGTTCCCCGGAGCCACCCTCAACTACGCCGAGCACGCCCTGCGCGCCGCCGACGAGCGCCCCCATGACACGGCCCTGCTCCATGTGGACGAGACACATGAGCCCACGCCGGTCACCTGGGGCGAGCTCCGCCGCCAGGTCGGCTCCCTCGCCGCCGAGCTCCGCGCCCTCGGCGTGAACCCCGGCGACCGCGTCAGCGGCTACCTGCCCAACGTCCCGCAGGCCGTCGTCGCCCTCCTCGCCACCGCCGCCGTCGGCGCCGTGTGGACCTCCTGCGCCCCCGACTTCGGCGCCCGCAGCGTCCTCGACCGCTTCCAGCAGGTCGAGCCGGTCGTCCTCTTCACCGTCGACGGCTACCGCTACGGCGGCAAGGAGCACGACCGCCGCGACACCGTCGCCGAGCTGCGCGCCGAGCTGCCCACCCTCCGCGCCGTCGTGCACATCCCGCTCCTCGGCACCCCGGCCCCCGAAGGCACCCTCGCCTGGTCCGACCTGGTCGCCGCGGACGTCGAGCCGGTCTACGAGCAGGTGCCGTTCGCGCACCCGCTGTGGGTCCTGTACTCCTCCGGCACGACCGGCCTGCCGAAGGCGATCGTGCAGTCCCAGGGCGGCATCCTCGTCGAGCACGTCAAGCAGCTGGGCCTGCACTGCGACCTCGGCCCCGAGGACGTGTTCTTCTGGTACACCTCCACCGGCTGGATGATGTGGAACTTCCTCGTCTCCGGCCTCCTCACCGGCACGACCGTCGTCCTGTACGACGGCAGCCCCGGCTACCCCGACACCGCCGCCCAGTGGCGGGTCGCCGAGCGCACCCGCGCCACCCTCTACGGCACCTCCGCCGCGTACGTGATGGCCTGCGCCAAGGCGGAGGTCCACCCCGGCCGGGACTTCGACCTCTCCGCCGTGAAGTGCGTCGCCACCACCGGCTCCCCGTTGCCCCCCGACGGCTTCCGCTGGCTCCACGACGAGGTCCGCGAGAACCTGTGGATCGCCTCCGTCAGCGGCGGCACGGACGTCTGCTCCTGCTTCGCGGGCGCCGTCCCCACGCTCCCCGTCCACATCGGCGAGCTCCAGGCGGCCGGCCTCGGCACCGACCTCCAGTCCTGGGACCCCTCGGGGAAGCCCCTGATCGGCGAGGTCGGCGAACTCGTCGTCACCAACCCCATGCCGTCCATGCCGATCCACTTCTGGAACGACCCCGACGGCAGCCGCTACCGCGACAGCTACTTCGAGATGTTCCCGGGCGTCTGGCGCCACGGCGACTGGATCACGATCACGGACCGAGGCTCGGTCGTCATCCACGGCCGCTCGGACTCCACCCTGAACCGCCAGGGCGTCCGGATGGGAAGCGCCGATATCTACGAGGCCGTCGAGCGCCTCCCCGAGATCCGCGAGTCCCTGGTCATCGGCCTGGAGGAGCCGGACGGCGGATACTGGATGCCGCTCTTCGTGCACCTCGTGGAGGGCGCCACCCTGGACGAGGAGCTGATCGACCGCATCAAGCGGACGATCCGCAGCGAACTCTCCCCGCGCCACGTCCCCGACGAGATCATCGAGGTCCCGGGCGTCCCGCACACCCTCACGGGCAAGCGCATCGAGGTCCCGGTCAAGCGCCTCCTCCAGGGCACCCCCCTGGCCAAGGCCGTCAACGCCGGCTCGGTGGACGACCTCGGTCTCCTCCACTTCTACGAGACCCTCGCGGCCGACCGCCGAGGCTGAGCACACGACCGGGGCCCGCCGATCCGACCGGATCGGCGGGCCCCGGTCTTTTTCCGGTCAGCCCTTCGGCAGCTCCCCGCGCGCGGGGGCGGCCGCCTTGGCGAGCACGGCCGAGACCCCGAGGACCGTCCCGGTCCGCCCGGCCGACGTGTCCTCGGTGAGCACCGTGCGCTCACCGAGGAACGCCGACGTCGTCCGGTCGAAGATCCACTGGGTCTGCTCGCCGTGGGAGGTACGGGCCACGGCGACGCCCTCGCGACCGGCCGCGTCCTTCGCGGACGGCAGCACGGTCACCCCGGGGATCCGCGCCGCCGCCTCGTACAGCGCGGCGGTGACCTTCGGCGGCGCCCAGGTCTCGGCGAGCAGGGTCCCGATCGCGGTGAACGCCCGCTGGTCGGCGTCGCCCCCGTCCGCGCGCGTCTGGTCCCGGATCAGGCGCAACAGCACCGCCGGATCCGTGGGAAGGGTCGCCACGTACGCGTGCGTCGGGTTCGTGACGGAAGGCGGGGCCGCGGCGGCGGTGGTCTTCCGGGGCGTGGCCCCGCGATGCTCCAGCTCGTACACGGGCAGCTCGACGCCGAGCTCCGTGTCGGCGGCACCGGGCTCGCGCAGCAGACCGGGCCGGCTGCCGTCGACGGAGAGCCACACCTCGCGCTGATGCGCGGGCGGCAGCGCGGCGGGACCACCGGCCGCGTCGCGCCCCGCGTGGGCGACGAGGCTCTTGACGTAGACGTACCCACCGGGCCGGGCGTCCGGCGCGGGAGCGGCGGCCGCGGCGAGCGCCGCACCGGACAGGACCCGCACGGCCTCGGGCGAGACGGGCTGTCCGGCCGAGATGCGGCCCGGGGAACCGGCCGACCCGTCCTGGGGCGCGAGCACGGCGACGCCGGCGACGACCGCGCAGGCGGCCACCGGCGCGGCGATCCAGCCGAGCCGGAGCCCCTGACGCGGACGGCGCGCACGCACCGGACGGGCGGTCGCGCCGTCCCCGCCGGCCAGGGCGGTCCGCAGGACGGCGTGCCTGAGGTGCTGGTTCCGCTCCGCCGTCAGATCGGGCACCGGAGGCGGGGGCAGCAGCTCGGCGAGCTCGGCACGCAGGAGCTCGTCCGCGTCGGCGCGCGACGGGCGGGGGGTGAAGGCGTTCATGCCTGGTTCTCCGAGGTGGGTCGGGGCGCGAGGGCCGGGCGGACGGTCGAGTGGATGGAGCGGGAGCCGGGTACGGCGAGGGGGTCGGACGGGGGCGCCGGCACCGCGAGGGGTGGGGGCACGGTTCCCGGCGAGAGCGCAGGCACCGCCGAGGGGTCGGGCACCGGTCCCGGCACGGACACGGGCACCGTCAGGGCCCCGGGCATGGCGCTCGGCGACGGCAGCGGCACCGCGGGGGATCCGGACACCGCGGGGAAACCGGACACCCGAGGGGCTCCAAGCACCGCGACGGATCCGCGTGCCTCCTCGGTGACGGAGCCGCGTGCCCCCTCGGCGGCGGGAAGCGAGCCGCCCGCCCCGGCCGGGGCACCGCCAGGGGCGGGCCGCCCGGCCGAGCGGACCGCCGCAGCGGCGGACCGCTCCCGGCGCCGCGCCGCGCGCAGTTCGGCCTCGGCGAGTTTCCGGAGCCGTTCACGGGCCCGGGACAGTCGGGAGCGGACGGTGCCGACCGGGATTCCCAGCGCCTCCCCGGCCGCGGCGTAGTCCAGGCCCGCCCACACCACGAGCGTGAAGACCTCGCGCTCACGCCGCCTGAGTCTGCCGAGCGCGGCACGGGCGGCGCGGATCTGCTCGCCGTCCGTCATCCGGGCGAGGACGTCGTCGGCGAAGTCCGGCAGGACGCCGCGCTCGGGGATACGGGCGAGCGCGGCGTCCCGCCTGCGCGCCTCGCGGGCCGCGCCGCGCATGATGTTGGTCGCGATGCCGAGCAGCCACGGCCGCAGGCTGCCGCCGTCGGCGTGCACCTTCCCGCGGCAGCGCCAGGCCTCCAGGAACGCGGCGGACACGACGTCCTCCGCGGCCGCCCGGTCCCCGCACACCCGGTAGGCGTAGTGGTACAGCACGCGTGCGTGCTCGTCGTACGCCTCGCCGAGCGCCGTGGGGTCCCCGGCGCGGAAACGATCTCTCATAGGTGATTCCACATCTGGCACTGGGCGATGGTTCGGCAGGGTTCCCGTGACCTGGGCCACAGGGCTTGCCGTGCCCCGCCGGTGTGGTCCAGGTCACGGGAACGCCCCGCCCGCCGCGAGCAGTGCTGGGCATGAACGATTCCTCGACACACGGCCGTACGCCCGGCAGCACCGCCGGACCCCGTACCGCCGGCCGCCGCACCGTCCTGCGCACCCTGGCCCTCGCCGGAGTCCTCGCGGGCACGACCTTCTCCGCCCCGCCCCCGACCGCCGTGGCGGCGTCCGAGGCCCCCGAGACGTACACGCTGACGATCCGGCACCTCGACCGCGCGGGCCACGCCACCGGCGGCTACCGCACCCACGTCACCGGCATCTCGGGCCCGGGCGCGCGGGAGGAGGCCGCTCCCTACGACGAGTCCGGCACGGTCACCGTCCGCCTGCCCAAGGGGCGCTACCTGCTCGACTCCACGCTGTACGGCCCCGATCCGGCCACCGGGACCGACTGGGTCGTCCAGCCCCGCCTGGACCTGAACGGCGACAGGACCGTCACCGTCGACGCCCGGACGACCGCCCCGGTGGACGTCCGTCCGCCGGAGTCGGGCGCGCGCCGCCTGAACGGCATCGGGTTCGTCGAGGTCACCCACGAGGGGACCACCCGCTCGGCGAACATCCTGACGGCCCGTGAGGGACTGCGCGTGGCCCACCTCGGCCCGGCCTCGGAACCGGGCTCGGTCAAGGAGTGGTTCGACACCTACTGGTCCGGCGCCCGCGCCGACTACGCGCTCGGCTACACCTTCACCTCCGACCGCGCCCTGACCGGCCTCGTCCGGCACCCGGCGGCCGACAAGCTGGCCACCATGAGGATCCGGGGAGCCGCCCCCGAGGGCGCGGGCGGCACCGGGTCCGTATCCGTCCAGCCCGGCGCGGGCCCCACCATCGGCCTCGCCCAGTCCCTCCGGCTCCCCGCCACCGCGACCGTCCTCGTCACCCCGGAGCGCGGTCTCTGGGACGTCACCTTCACCGGCCCGGCCGCCCCCGGGACCCCGCCCAACCGCTACGAGGCGAACGGAATCGCGGTCCACGCGGGCGCGACCACCACCCACACCTTCGACAACGCCGTCTTCGGCCCCGCCCTCGACACGAGGCCCGGCGCCCGGCCGGCCGGCGTCCGCGACGGCGACAGGATCGCGCTCGACATCCCGCTGCTCGCCGACGGGGACGGCCACGTCCCGAGCGCACCGCGCTTCCGCACCGCGACCACCACGCTCCACCGCGACGGCGTCCTGATCGGCACCCGCCGGGGCGAGCCCGGCCGCGCCGAGTTCACGACCACCCCCGGAGCGGCCTCGTACCGACTGACCGCCTCGGCGACGCGGGGGGACGGCACGGCGTCCGGCGGACGCGTCACCGCCTCCTGGACCTTCACCTCGGCCGCCGCCGCCCGCCCGGCGGCCCTTCCCCTCAGCACCATCCGCTTCGCCCCCGACCTCGCCCTGGACGGCACCGCCCCTGCGGGAACCCCGCTCCGCGTGCCGGTCACCGTCCAGGGAGCGGCCACCGGGACCGGGGTGCGGTCCCTGACCGTGTCGATGTCCGCCGACGACGGCACCACCTGGACCCGGGTCCCGGTCCGCGACGGCCGGGCGGAATTCCGCACCCCCGCCTCGGGCAGGTCCGTCTCGCTCCGCGCCGAACTCACCGACACCCGGGGCAACACGCTGACCCAGACCCAGCGCAACGCCTTCCGCATCCGCTGAACCGCCACCGACCGGACGCTCCGGGGAGGGCCGACGCCTTCCCCGGAGCGTCCGCGCGTCCCCGACACGACACCGCCCGGCGCGCCGTCACCCGCCGTACGTCGCCTGGGCGTCCCCCAGGACCTCGGCGAAGTCCGCCGCGAGGCTCCGGGCGTCCGCAGGCGCGAGCGTCGCCGTCGTGATCCGTACGGCCGGCGGGGCCGCGATGCGGAACCGCGCCCCGGCGGCGACCCACCAGCCCTGCGTCCGCAGCCCGTTCACCACCGCCGACTCGTCCCGCACGGGCACCCACACGTTCAGGCCGCTCGCCCCGACCGCACGGATCCGGTACGCGCCGAGCGCGCCGATCAGCGCTGCGCGCCGCTCCGCGTACGCCTCCTCGCCCGCCGCCACCAGATCCCGTACCGCGTGGTCGGCGAGGAGGTCCGCCACCGTCTCCTGCAGGACGTGACTGACCCAGCCCGAGGTCATCAGCATCCGCCCGTCGTGCCGCGCCAGCGTCACCGCGTCGCAGGCGACCCCGGCCCAGCGCAGGTCGATGCCGAGGTGCTTCGACACGGTCCGCACCTGCGCCCACCGGTCCAGCCCCGCCGCCGCGAGCGTGTGGGCCGCGGCCCCGCCGACCTCCGCGTTGTGATCGTCCTCGACGACGAGCACCTCCGGGAACTCCCGGAGCACCGCCACCAGTTCGTCCCTACGCGCCCGCGTGAAGAACGCCCCGGTCGGACACTGGCCCCGGGGACTGCACACCACCGCGCGCACCCCGCCCCGCAGCGCGGCCCGCAGCGACTCCGGTACGAGTCCCTCGCCGTCCACCGTCACCGGGACCGTCCGCAGCCCCAACGCGGGCACCAGGTCGAGCAGATGGTGGAACCCGGGGTCCTCCACCGCCACGGCGTCCCCGGGCCGCAGCTCCGTCGACAGCAGCCGCGCGATGCAGTCGAGGGCGCCGTGCGCGAACGTGACGTGCTCCGCCGGCACCCCGTCCCGCTCGAACCACGCCCTGGCCAGTGCCTCCAGGTGCGCGAGCCGCGGGGCGGCGCGGTGGGATCCGTACACCGGGGCGACGGCCGCCGGGGGCCGCAGTACGGGGAGGAACGCAGGGTCCGGATGCCCGCCGGCCAGGTCGACCAGGCCGGCGGGCACGCGCGGCGGACGCCGGGAGGCCACCGACGGCACCTCCGCGACCACGGTCCCGCCCCGGCCCCGCGTGACGATCAGTCCCCGCTGCCGCAGCTCCTTGTAGGCCGTGGCGACGGTCCCCGGACTCACCCCCAACTCGTCGGCGAGCCGCCGCACGGGCGGCAGGGCGTCGCCCGGGGCGAGCCCGCCCTCGGACACGCCCCGCTCCACGGACGCGGCGATCCCCTTGGCCGTCGCCCCTTCGATCGCATATTGTGCTGCCACGTAATCAAGTATGTATCAATACAAAGCAGTTCGCAAGGGGGACCCATGAGCCGCAGCACCGCACGACCCGCCCGACCGCCCCTCAAGGACCGCATCCCCGGTGGCACCGACGGCCGCCGCATGCTCCTCATCGGCTTCATCGACAAGTGCGGCACCGGACTCTGGTCCACGGCCATGGCCCTCTACTTCACCTACGTCACCGGCCTCGGCCTCGGCCAGGTCGGCCTCCTCATCGCCCTCTCCGGCGCCGCGGGCATAGCGGGCGCCCCCCTCGGCGGCCGCCTCGCCGACCGCTTCCCCCTCGTCCGCGTCATCATCTGCACCCAACTCCTCCGCGCCGCCGCCCTCCTCGCCCTCCTCACCACCGACGACTACCTGCTGCTCGTCCTCTTCTCCGCGGCCGGCGCCCTCCCCGACCGCGCCACCAACGTCCTCACCAAGCTCTACGCGGCCCGCGTCGCCGGCCCCGACCGCGTCCGCTACCAGGCCATCAACCGCACCACCTCCAACATCGGCTGGACCCTCGGCGGCCTCGGCGCCGCCGGCGCACTCGCCGTCGGCTCCACCACCGCCTTCCACCTCCTGCTCGTCGGCGACGCCCTGTCCTACCTCCTGATGGCCGCCCTCACCCTCCGCTGCGCCGAACCCCCCGCCCCCACCGCCTCACGCGTCGCCGCCGCCTCCGCCGACCCGGCCCCCGCCACCAAGCCCTCCAGCCCCTGGCGCGACCGCGGCTTCCTCGCCTTCACCACCGGCGACGCCGTCTTCTTCCTCCACGACTCGATCCTCCAGGTCGCCCTGCCGCTCTGGATCGTCCACGCCACCGACGCCCCCGTCGGCCTCGCCCCGCTCCTGATGGTGGCCAACAGCGCCCTCGTCGTGCTCTTCCAGGTCCCCCTCTCCCGATTCGGCGCCAGCACCGACGCCGCCCGCCGCCTGCTCGGCCCGCTGGCCGGCCTCTTCGCCGTCGCCACCCTCGCCCTCGCCGTCTCCGCCCTGGGCGGCCGCACCCTCGCGATCGCCGCCCTCGTCACGGCAGCCGTCGCCCTCACCTTCGCCGAGATGATCCACACCATCGCCTCCTGGGAGATCTCCGTCGCCCTCGCCCCCGACGACGCCCAAGGCGCCTACCTCGGGGTCCACGGCCTCGCCCAGTCCACCCAGCGCTTCGCGGGCCCCCTCCTCATGACCGGCCTCGTCTCCGCGGGCCCCCTGGCCTGGCCGTTCCTCGGCGCAGCCCTGGTCGCCACCACCGCCGCCCAGAACCGCCTCGTCCGCCGACGCCTCACCGGACCGTCACTGTCAGTGCCGAAGGTTACGGTGAGTGAGCACTGATCGGAGCGTCACCAGGGGGAGACATGACCCGCACCGCCACCACCGCACACCTCCGCCGCGCCCTGCGCCGCGAAGTCCCCAGCACCGTCGGACTCCTCGCCGACGAGCACGACTTCGCCGCCATGCGCCGGTACCGCACCTTCGCCTTCGACGACCACGCCACCTACCTCCGGCAGATCGAGGCCCTCCTCAAAACCCTCTCGACCCAGGGCGGCCACACCACCGTCACCCTCTTCGATCCCGAGGAGTACGCGGCCTGGTGCGCCGAGACCGGCACCGACCCCGACCACCCCGCGAGCCGCAGCCGGTTCACCGCCCACCTGGCCACCACCGGCGCCCGCGTCACCTACACCGGCCAACCCCTCACCACCCTCCTCCCCGAGCTCGTCGACACCGCCGTCCGCCAGGCCACCTGGGAGTACGCCACCACCGTCCTCGCCACCGCCGGCGACTGCGCCACCTGCGGCAAGGACATCGGCAAAGCCGCGTACGCCAGGGCGGCCCGTCTGCTCCTACGACTCCTCGAAGCCGCGGGACCGGGCACCCACCACCTCGTCTGCAGCGTCCAGGCCGTCGACGACCAACTCCTCGCCGTCCTCCACGCCCACGGCACCACACCCCCCGAGGACGCCGCGGGCCCGGAGTTCACCGCCGTGCTCGCCACTGGCATCGCCCTCGCGGCACCCGGCGGGATCGTCCTGCGCACCACCACACCCGACGCCCCCGACCGGCTCCACGGCTGGCGCCTCACCGACGGCACCCTCATCCCGCTCACCGAGGCCGAGGTCTTCGCCGCCTACTGCACCGACGCCCGCACCGGCGAGCCCCTCTCCCCGGAACCGGGCGTCGAGTACCGCGCCGGCCTCCCCCTCGCCCCCGACCCCGACGACGACTGGCCCGCCCACCACTGACCCCACCCACGACGAAGGGGCTCCCCGCCACCAGATGACGGAAAGCCCCTTCGTCGACCACCTCGGGGATCACTCCCCGGACAGCACCGCCTGCGCGGCGAGCCGCGCCTCGTGCGCCGTGTCCGCGGCCCGCGCCGCGGCCGCGGCCCGCTCGCACTGCGCCAGCGTGTACTTGGCGAGCGTCGCCCGCACATACGGAATCGACGCCGCACCCATCGACAGGGAGGTGACACCCAGACCCGTCAGCACACACGCGAGCAGCGGATCCGAAGCCGCTTCACCACAGACACCACAGCTCTTGCCCTCGGCCTTGGCCGCCTCGGCGGACAGCGCCACCAGGTCGAGCAGCGCCGGCTGCCACGGATCCTGGAGCCGGGACACCGCACCGACCTGACGGTCGGCCGCGAAGGTGTACTGCGCCAGGTCGTTGGTGCCCAGCGACAGGAACTCGACCTCCTGGAGGATCGAGCGAGCCCGCAGCGCGGCCGAGGGAATCTCGACCATCGCACCGAACTTCGCCCGCAGCCCCGCCTCACGGCACGCGTCGGCGAACGCCTTCGCGTCCGTACGGTCGGCCACCATCGGAGCCATGACCTCGAGGTACACCGGCAGCCCCTCGGCCGCCTTCGCCAGCGCGGTCAGCTGCGTCCGCAGCACCTCCGGGTGGTCGAGCAGCGACCGCAGACCCCGCACACCGAGCGCCGGGTTCGGCTCGTCCGCCGGCGTCAGGAAGTCCAGCGGCTTGTCGGCACCCGCGTCGAGCACCCGCACGACCACACGGCCCTCGGGGAACGCCTCGAGAACCTTGCGGTACGCCTCGACCTGCTTCTCCTCGGACGGCGCCTTCTCGCTGTCGTCCAGGAAGAGGAACTCCGTACGGAACAGACCGACACCCTCGGCGCCGGCCTCCACCGCCGCGGGCACGTCCGCCGGACCGCCGACGTTGGCCAGCAGCGGCACCTTGTGACCGTCGGAGGTCGCGCCCGGACCGCTGGACGTGGCCAGCGCGGCCTTGCGCTCGGCGGCCGCCTTCGTCAGCTCCGCCTTCTTCTCCTCGCTCGGCTCCACGAAGATCTCACCGGTGGAACCGTCGACCGCGATGAGCGTGCCCTCGGCCAGCTCACCCGCGCCCGGAAGCGCCACGATGGCCGGCACACCCAGCGCCCGCGCGAGGATCGCGCTGTGACTGGTCGGACCGCCCTCCTCCGTCACGAACCCGAGCACCAGCGTCGGGTCGAGCAGCGCCGTGTCGGCGGGCGCCAGGTCCCGGGCGATCAGCACGTACGGCTCGTCGCTGTCCGGCACACCCGGCATCGGCACGCCAAGGAGACGCGCGACGATCCGGTTCCGCACGTCGTCGAGGTCCGCGACCCGGCCCGCCATGTACTCGCCAGCACCCGCGAGCAGCTCGCGGTAGTGCGAGAAAGCGTCGTAGATCCCGCGCTCGGCCGTGCTGCCGACCGCGATCCGGCGGTCGACGTCGGCGATGAGCTCCGGGTCCTGGGCGATCATCGCCTGGGCCTCCAGCACCGCCTGGGCCTCGCCACCGGCCAGATTGCCCCGGGCGATCAGGTCCGCGGCCACAGCCTCCACGGCCTGACGGGCGCGCCCCTGTTCGCGCTCCGCCTCGTCCGGGGGGATCTGCTTGGCCGGCGGCTCCAGCACTGCCGTACCCATGTGCCGGACCTCGCCGATCGCCACTCCGTGGCTGACGCCGACGCCTCGCAGCGTTGTCTCCATCTCACCCGTCTCCGATTGAGCGACGGCCCCGGCCGCCGCGTTGAATGTCGAACTCGCGGTCGTCACGAGGACGGACCGGCTCAGCGCCAGCCGAAGAGCACGTCTTCGGCCTTCACATCGCCGTCCTCGACGAGCTCGGAGAGCGAGTCCGCGGTGGCCTCCAGGGCCACGACGGGACAGATGGGGGACTTGCCGCCGGCCTCGACGGCGGCGGGGTTCCACCGGACGACGGCCTGCCCGCGCGCCACCCGGTCACCCTTCTTGACGAGCAGCTCGAAGCCCTCCCCGTTCAGCTGGACGGTGTCGATGCCGAGGTGCGTCAGCACACCGTGTCCTTCGTCGTCGACGACGACGAAGGCGTGCGGGTGCAGGGAGACGATGACCCCGTCGACGGGGGAGACGGCCTCCGAGGGCTCACGTACGGGATCGATGGCGGTACCGGGACCGACCATCGCACCGGAGAAGACCGGGTCGGGAACTGCGGCGAGACCGATGGCGCGTCCAGCAAGTGGCGACGTCACGGTTGTCATGGGAAGCCTCCCAGGGGCGGAGATCGTGTGGCGCCGTCACTGCCTGTCCTGGACGGCGCATACTGTTCTGAAGCGTATGTC